>JAZUMN010000054.1:0-27508 GCA_045603645.1 Alistipes sp.
TTGTAGCCGTGTTTGACGAGGGTACGATGCCCACATTTTGGGCAAACTTTTTATCCATTTCTAACGCAAATAGTGCAAATATATAAAAATCAATCAATTGCCCCGATTTTATGTACTAATTTTGACCAATAAGCCACTTTCTTTTGTGTAACGCTATTTCAGGACGGGACATTCCCTAACAAAAAAGAGCAAAGAAAAATCTTTGCCCTCTTTTTATTTTTTTCGTTGCTCCTGTTACTGGGCAGCAACCTCAGCATTCTCGGCTGTAACCTTATCCCAGTCTACGCCGAGCTTTGTGGCTACATCCTTTGAGATGTCGTTCACGGTTGTCTCATCAACATAGATTAGAGCCGAGCCTGGAAGGATTACGCTGTAACCACCCGCCTTGGCAACTTCGTTGATGGTGGTCTTAACCTTCTCGTAGATGGGGCTCATCATCTTCTGCTGCTCCTTCTGGATATCCTGCTGTGCAATCTGCTCGAACTGCTGTATGCGGTTGCTGATGTCGTCAAGCTCCTTCTCTTTGAGCTGCTTGATAGAGTCGCTGAGCTTATCGGCATTCTTCTGATACTCCTGGAACTTGGTGTTGAACTCCACTTGAAGGGTCTCGGCCTGTGCTTGGAGATCCTTGGCGAAGGCTTCGAGCTTTGTCATAGCCTCCTTGGTCTCGGCCATATTGGCAACGATAGGCTCGGTGTTGATGTAACCAATCTTCTGTGCAAAGAGCGATGATGTGAACATCACGCATACAACCGCAAGGGTTAGTTTAAGTACTTTTCTCATAATCTGTTATGTGTGTAAATTAGTTTGCGTTAGTTATTTTTCAGCATCTCTATCACCGCCTGCGTATGGTCGGCCTTGGGCGAGTGGTAGAGCATCGTAGCATTCTGCGCCACGTCGATAATCATATCGTAGCCCTTCTGCTGGGCATACTTCTCGATGGCGGCAAAGACTCTCTTCTGAATAGGCTGTATGAGTTCCAGACGCTTCTTCATAAGTGTGCCGTCGGTGCCGAAGATAGACTCCTGGTACTTCGTGGCAGCCTCCTCCATCTCCAATATCTTCTTCTCGTTGGCCTGCTGCGAGGCGGCATTGAGCTGCTCGCGGCGCTCCATATAGGTGTTGTAGAGGTTCTCCACCTCCTCGAATTTCTTGTCCACCTCGGCCTGATACTGCTCGGCGAGACGGTCGAGCTCGGCGATGGCTGTATTGTAGCTATCTATCGACTTAAATATCTTCTCGCTGTTTACTACGGCGTAGTTCTGCGCCGCAGCTACTGCGACACTCGCTACAAGGGCAATGGTTAAAAGTAATCGTTTCATAGTCGTATAATTTGGTTATACATCCCTTCCTCAAATTCTTTGCCGTTAGAACGACTGACCCATCGTGAAGTGGAAGTGGCTGCCGCTCTTGCCCGCCTCACCCATAGCGTTGTCGAAGCCGTAACCCCAATCCAGTCCAATAAGACCTACGATAGGCAGGTACAGACGCACACCCACACCTGCGGCACGCTTAATCTTGAAGGGCGAGAACTCCTTCCACGAGTTAAATCCGCTACCTCCTTCAAGGAAGCCGAGCACAAAGACCTGCGACTGCTCCTTCATCACAACAGGATAACGTAACTCCATAGTATATTTATTGTATGCCACCGAGTAATTGCTGTTCACGGGATCCAGCGCACCATCCTCATATCCGCGCAGGCCGATGATATCGACACCATACATCGTGTAGCCACTCATACCGTCGCCACCCACCTCGAAACGCTGGAAGGGTGATAGCTTGTGCTTGTTGTAGTGACCCAGGTAACCCATCTCTGCCTTGGCCATAAGCACCAGCTTGCGGTCGCGCGTCAGAGGCTGGAACCAACGTCCCATAAGCTCCCAGCGGTGGTACTCAATCCACTTGTAACGCTGGCGGTCGGGCAGTGTCTGGTCGGCATAGTCCACACCGTCCCACAACGAGTATGGAGGCGTGAGGGTAGCCGTCAGCGAGAACTCCGAGCCCGAGCGTGGGTATATAGGCTGGTCCACCGTCGAGCGTCCGAAGGCCAATTTTATCGAGAGCTCGTTGGCATTACCATCCTTCATAATGAAGTAGTTCCAATTCTTCAACGCATAGCGGCGATACTGCGCCTCGGCATATATCGTGAAGTTGGGGTCGGGCCATTGCAGACGCTTACCCAGACCTACGGCGACACCCAGCGTACGGAAGTGCATCGTGGCGGTCTGCCATATGTAGTAGGCGTTGTTCTGCTCCGACCAGTGTGCCGACACGGTGAGTGAGTTGGGTCTGTGACCGCCCACCCAGGGGTCGGTGAAGCTTGCCGAGATAGCCTTGTAGTATGTACCGTTTGTCTGACCCGATACCGAGAACTTCTGATTCTGTCCCATAGGGTAAGGGGTCCACTTGCTCTTGTCGAAGATAGACCTTGTAGATATGTTGTTGAGTGTCACACCGATAGAGCCTACAAATGAGCCTGCGCCCCAGCCTCCGGCGATGTTGAACTGGTCACTCGCCTGCTCCACAAGGGGGAAGTTGATGTTCACCAAATCGTTCGACACGGGCTGAATGTCGGGCTGCAACTGCTCGGCGTCGAAGTGACCCATACCCATCAGCTGACGCATAGAGTACATCAGCAGCGCACGGTTGTATAGCTGTCCGGGATATACGGCGAGCTCACGGCGTATGACCTCGTCATTCACGCGCACATTGCCCGAAATGCCAATCTCGTTGATTTTGAACTGCTTGCCCTCGAAGATGCGCACCTCCAAGTCTATGGAGTCCTTGCCCACGACAACCTCCGAAGGGTCTATCTGCGACATCAGGTAGCCGTCGTTCTGGTAGAGGCTCGATATAGAGCTCTGGTCCGAAGCATCCGCCTCGCGACCTATGCCCAGCCTCTTGTGCATAGACTTGCGGTCGTAGGTGTCGCCCTTGTTTACGCCGAACATACGGCTCAGGAAGTCGGTCTCGAACCTCGAATTACCCACCCACTTGATGTTGCGTATGTAGAACTTCTCGCCCTCGGCCACTTTCAGGTGTATGCCTATGCGGTTTGACGCCAGGTCGTAGATTGAGTCCGCCAGCACGGTAGCGTTGCGGTAGCCCTGCGAGTTGTAGAAGTCCACCAGTAGGTTCTTATCCTCCTCATACTCCTTGGGGTTGAACTTCGTGCTGCGCAGGAAGTTCAGCGACGTGCGGTGAGTCTTTTTGAAGGTGCGGCGCAGACGCTTGTCGCTGAATACGGTGTTGCCCTCGAAGGTGATATCTCCCACCTTGACCTTCTCCTTGCGGTCGATGTGGAATGTGACGTGCACCACATTGTCCAGACCCGTGGTGTCGTTCGAGATTATGGCCTTCACCTCGGCGTTGCGGAAGCCCTTGTCGGCAAACTCCTTCTTTATGAGTCGCTCGTTCTTGTCTATGAGGTAGTCCGAGAGCTCGCTGTTACGGCGCAGCTGCAACTTCTCGGCAAGCTCTTTCTTCTTTGCTACGGTGATGCCCTCGCCTGCAAAGTTCCAGCTGTGCACGCGGGGACGCTCCTTCAAAAATACCTCCATATCGACGCTGTCGCCCTCGATTGTGGCGCCAATCTTCACGTCAGCAAAGGAGCGCTGTGCCCACAGACGGGCTATGGAGTTAGAGATGTAGTTGCTTGGCAGGAAGATGGAGTCACCCGGGATAAGGCCCGCAATGGTGCGCAGCGAGTTCTCGCCTATGTACTTCACGCCGTGGAAGTTAACCTTGCGTATGTAGTACATTCGGGGCTTCTCGTTAGCACTCAGCAGCTTGGCATTTCTGTCGAAGAGTTGCTCTGCCTCAGCCTCGCGTAGTGTATCCTGCTGCGCTGCGGCACCTGTTATGCCCAGCACCACAGCCATCATCACTGCAAATATTCTTGTTGCGTATCTCATCTGTAAAAATCTGTTACTTAACCAGGCCGTAGCGACGGTCACGAGCGGCGTAGGCTTCCAGAGCCTTCTCCAACTCGGCCTTGTCGAAGTCGGGCCACAGTGTAGGTGTGAAGTAGAACTCCGCATAGGAGGCCTGCCACATCAAAAAGTTACTCAAACGGCACTCGCCACTTGTGCGTATTATAAGGTCGGGGTCGGGCATAAACGAGGTGTAGAGAGCCTCCGTGATGGTCTGCTCGTCTATCTGCTCAGCCTTCATCTCACCCCGTGCCACACGTTCAGCCACCTTGCGCACGGCAGAGGTTATCTCGCTGCGTGAGGAGTAGTTCAGTGCCAGCACAAAGGTCATATTCTCGCCTGCGGCGGTCTGGCTCTCAATCTTCTCTAACGAGGCCTGCACCTTTGCCGAGAAACGTGAGCGGTCGCCTATGGTGCGCACCCTGATACCCACCCTCGCAAGTTCGGGTGTCTCCATCTCCACACCCTTGCATATAAGCTCCATAAGGGCATCTACCTCGGCCTGGGGGCGACCCCAGTTCTCGGTCGAGAAGGCATACACGGTGAGGTACTTAACACCCGCCTGGGCGGCGTTGCGCACCGTCTCACGCAATGAGTTCATACCGGCAAGATGACCCTCGCTGCGCTCCTTGCCGCGCTGCCGAGCCCACCTTCCGTTGCCGTCCATAATGATGGCTATGTGTTGCGGTATTGACTTTACTTCGCTCATATAACTCGCAAATATAGACAAATTTACTCGAAAATTAAACAATTTACGAGTTTTTTACCCTTTTACGCCCTTGTAGTACAGTATTTAACCGATATGCGGAGTGTCAGTTCCTTATATCCACGTCCCACATCATCTTACTATGTAACGTCTCGTAGAAGGATATATTGTGTGGTGTCACAAGTAAAATCTGCTCCTCGCTGCGGCGCAGGCGTATCTGCTCGCCATCACCTAAGGTGTAGGTGCGGTTGTCAATGGAGAGCATAGCCTTGCCCTGGCGGGTCTTTATCGTAAGGATAATCTCCGCCGTGTCGGGTATGACCACGGGACGCATACCGAAGTTGTGCGGTGCCAGCGGCGTGAGCAGGAAGCAGCCGCACTCGGGCGCCACGATGGGTCCTCCGGCACTGAGCGAGTAAGCTGTTGAGCCTGTGGGTGTTGCCACAATCACGCCGTCGCCGTTGTACTGCGCCACTAATTGGTCGTTTACCCGTGCCTCGACCTGAATCATCGTAGCTTCAAGACGCTGCGCCGCCACCTCGTTAAGGGCTGTGTGACGGCCTATGCTACGGCTCTCGATGCAGAGCAGCGTGCGAGGCTGAAAATCTATCTCACCCCGAGCTATGAGCGAGAAGAGCTCCTCCACGTCGTTGCGTGTCGCCGAGGTGAGGAATCCCAGGCGTCCGAAGTTTATCGCCGCCACGGGAATATGCTTGTCGCTCAGGCGGTGTATGCCTTCCAGCAGCGTGCCGTCGCCGCCGCAGCATACCATAATGCTCTGGGCGGGCTGCTCGCCCGTCGTTTCGTCATATATCCTCTCTCGCTCTATCTCTATGCCGAGCAGCTGCTCCACGACCTGGGCAAACTCCTGATTTATTGCATAATCGAAGCCGTAGTGGTCGATAAGACGCAGCAGACGACCCACATCTTCGGCAGTGTGTGAGAGCTGCCGACGTGAAAAAAGTATTATTTTCATACTCGCAACGAAAAAAAATAAGTAACTTTACATCGCAAAGATAATTATTTTATGACAAAACTGAGTGTTAATGTAAATAAGATTGCCGTCTTGCGCAATTCGCGAGGCGGAAATCTGCCCAATGTGGTGCGCACGTCGCTCGACATAGAGCGTTTTGGCGGCGAGGGAATAACCGTACATCCACGTCCCGATGCACGTCACATACGCTATCAGGATGTGCGCGACTTGAAGGCTGTCATCTCCACCGAGCTCAACATCGAGGGCAACCCCATACCGTCGTTTGTTGATTTGGTTATGGAGGTAAGGCCTGCGCAGGTGACTCTCGTGCCCGATGCCGAGGATGCCATAACCTCCAATGCGGGGTGGGACACGGTGCGCCACCGCGAGTTCCTGACCGATATATGCCGCACCTTCGGCGAGGCGGGCATACGCACCTCAATCTTCGTGGACCCCGTGCCACAGATGGTCGAGGGTGCCAAGGCGTGCGGAGCACACCGTGTAGAGCTCTACACCGAGGCCTACGCCGCAGGCTACAAGGCCGACCGCGAAGCTGCCATAGCCCCCTATGTCGAGGCTGCCGAGGCGGCACGCAGGGTGGGTCTGGGTCTTAATGCGGGTCACGACCTGAGCCTCGAAAACTTGGAGTACTTCGCCGAGCGCATACCCTGGTGTGACGAGGTATCCATAGGTCACGCCCTCATTGCCGATGCACTCTACTACGGCTTGGAGAATACCGTTCAACTATACCGTCGCTGCTTGAAGGCGACCCAAAACAAGTAGCCGATGGAAGTTATTGCACCTCTTGCCACACCGCTGTTTCGTCAGCTCTCGCGCATAGTCGATGAGCTGGGCGTTGAGGCGTATGTCGTTGGAGGATATGTGCGTGACTACTACCTCCGCCGCCCCTCTACCGACATCGATGTTGTTGTCGTGGGCAACGGCATCGAGGTCGCCGAGGCTCTGGGACGCGAGGTGAAGGGCAAGGTGTCGGTCTTTAAGACCTTCGGCACGGCTATGGTGCGTGCCTATGGCACCGAGGTTGAGTTTGTGGGTGCCCGCAAGGAGTCTTACACCCACACTTCGCGCAAGCCACAGGTCGAGCCCGGCACGTTGGAGGATGACCAGCGTCGCCGCGACTTTACCATAAATGCTATGGCGTGGTGCCTCAATGGTGCGAGGTATGGCGAGTTGGTCGACCCCTTTGAGGGGATGTACGACTTGGAGGATTGCATCATCCGCACCCCCTGCGACCCCGACATAACCTTCTCGGATGACCCCCTGCGTATGATGCGTGCCGTGCGCTTTGCCACGCAGCTGGGCTTCACCATCGACGAGGAGACGTTCGACGCCATCACCCGCAACAAGGAGCGCATAAAGATAGTATCCAAGGAGCGTATCATCGTGGAGCTCAACAAGATAGTCCTCTCGCCCGTACCCTCTATGGGCTTCGAGCTGCTGCATATGACGGGTTTGCTGGAACTCATATTCCCCGAGATGGAGCGTCTGTGTGGCGTGGAGAGGGTGGGCAACCATGCGCATAAGGATAACTTCCAGCACACGTTGAAGGTGCTGGATAATGTGGCGCGCCGCAGTGACGATTTGTGGCTGCGCTGGGCGGCGGTGCTGCACGACATAGCCAAGCCTCTGACAAAGGCCTACGACAGAAAGATAGGGTGGACCTTCCACCAGCACGAGGTTGTCGGCTCGAAGATGGTCAGGGATATCTTCCGCCGTCTGAAACTGCCTCTGGGTGAGCAGATGAAGTTTGTGCAGAAGATGGTCTATCTGCACCTCAGACCCATAATTCTCTCCGAGGATATGGTCACCGACTCGGCGGTAAGACGCCTTCTGTTCGAGGCGGGTGACGATGTCGAGAAGCTTATGACCCTGTGCGAGGCGGACATCACCTCGGGCATAGATGCCAAGGTGAAGCGTTACCTTGCCAACTTCGAGCTTGTGCGCCGCAAGATGAAGGACTTGGAGGAGCGTGACCGCGTGCGTAACTTCCAGCCCCCCATCACGGGCGATATCATTATGAAGTGCTACGCCCTGCAACCCTGCAACATCATAGGCGAGATTAAGGAGATTATCAAGAATGCCATCCTCGATGGCGAGATACGCAACGACTTTCAGGAGGCCTACGCCCTTATGGAGCGCCTCGCCGCAGAGAGGGGTCTGACAAAAGTTTGCGATGTTAAAGATTAATTTTTTTGCGATTTTTATTGCGAAATAAAAAAAGAGTAGTACCTTTGTACTCCGAAACGATGCCCAGATGGTGAAATGGTAGACACGCTCGTTTCAGGTGCGAGTGCTTCACGGCATGTAGGTTCGAGTCCTATTCTGGGCACAATTTTAGGCGAGTAACAGTTGAACTGTTAGTCGCCTTTTTTTTGTGTCGTGTCGTTGAGTAAACTCACGCCACACACAAAAAAAGCCGAGCCTGCGGCTACTCGCCTTTGTGCCCAGAATAGGACTCGTTCAGCGTGTGGCGCCTCGGCAGTGTTGTCTGTGGGGATATTCGGTGTCACATTGCTCTGCAATTTATGCCTTGTGTCAATAGGCAAATTGTGAATAAATTCCCCTTTGCCTATCGCCCCAAAGCATCCAACTACGTTGTGTGCCACCTCTTTCCCCTTCGCTCTGCTCTCGGCTGCTGCCGCCGGTCGAGACCCGCTGCTGCGTGTTCGATAATCTGTCACGATATTGCACAAAAAGAGCAGTTTTCTGCTCTTTTTTGTTAGGGAATTTAAGGAATTTAGGGAGTTTAGGGATGACGCAACAAAAGCATTCTCTAAACTCCCTAAACTCCCTAAACTCCCTAATCTATTGCGCTATTCCCCCTCAAATGCTCTCCACTGGAAGATGGCGAGGTAGGCTGCGGCGACGCAGATGTAGGCATCGGCGAGGTTGAAGATTGCACCGAAGAAGTAGTTATTGTAGTCCACCAGAAAATCCAGCCACGAGGGTACGCTGTTCCACTGGAACAGAGGGAAGTAGAACATATCCACGACCTTACCCATAAGGAAGGAGCTGTAACCCTCGCCCAGGGTTGCCACCGTGAGGGGTGTCGATTCGGTGAAGATAACGCCATAGAAGAGCGAGTCGAGAAGGTTGCCCACAGCCCCCGCGAAAATCATCGCCAGGCCAATCATAGCACCCTTGGGTGTGGAGCTCTTCCTGCGCCCCAAATAGTGGATGTAGTATCCCAGCAGGGCAATCATTATAACTCTGAACGACGAGAGGAGCAGCTTGCCCCAGTCGAAGCCGCCCATATTGGCTATCTGCATACCGAAGGCGGCACCGTTGTTCTCGACAAAACGCAGCTGAAACCAGGGGAATATCTCTATTGCCTCGCCTATGCAGAGGTGGGTCTTTACCCAAATCTTCAACGCCTGGTCGAGCACGATAAGCACAAATGTAAATATTGCTATGTGTCTTAACTTCATAATCTTGCAAATAAATAAGTGTTTCTATGTCAGCGACTGCATCTCGATAAGCTTGGCATATATGCCGCCGCGCTCCATAAGCTCCGCGTGTGTACCCTGCTCGGCTATGCTGCCTGCGTCGATGACGATGATGCGGTCGGCATTGTGTATGGTCGAGAGACGGTGCGCTATGACTACCGATGTACGACCTTCCAGGAGCGATGTGAGGGCATCCTGCACCAGCTTCTCGCTCTCGGTGTCGAGTGCCGAGGTGGCCTCGTCGAGGATAAGTATCTCGGGGTTGCGCAGCACGGCACGGGCTATGCTCAGTCGCTGACGCTGGCCACCCGAGAGCTTCATACCTCTGTCGCCCACGTTGGTCGAGTAGCCCTGCTCTGTGAGCATAATAAAGTCGTGAGCGTTGGCTATCTTCGCCGCCGCCACAATCTGCTCGTCGGTGGCCTCTTTGCGTCCCATAGCTATATTGGCGCGTATGGTGTCGTTGAAGAGTATGGTGTCCTGCGACACGATGCCCATCTTGGCGCGCAGGCTCTCCTGTGTGTACTCCGTAAGGGGTTTGCCGTCGATGAGTATATCACCCGCATTGGGGTCGTAGAAGCGGGGTATAAGCTCACTAAGCGTTGATTTACCGCCACCCGAAGGGCCTACCAGCGCCACCGTCTCGCCCTTCTTCACGCTGAACGATATGTTGTGCAGCACCTCGCGCGAAGAGTCGTAGCTGAACGATATGTTTCTGAACTCTATGCCCTCCTTGAACTCCTCCAAAGCCACAGCATTGGGTTTGTCCTCCACCTCGCTCTTGGAGTCGATTATGGAGAATATACGCTCGCCTGCGGCGATACCCTGGTTGATGTTCGCAAACTGGTCTATAAACGAGCGCAGCGGGCGTGTGAGCTGCGAGAAGGCAGCTATGTATGCCACAAAGCCCGAGGCGGTCATCACACCCTTCACCACCAGCGACCCTCCAAAGACCAGCACAACCGATATGGCGGTGATGCCCAGGAACTCACTCATAGGCGATGCCAGTTGCTGCTTGCGGGCCATCGAGAGCAGGATGTTGGACATCGAGGCGTTTATGGCGCGGAACTTATTGCTTATATACTCAAAGGCGTTGTAGCTCTTTATCGCCTTCACGCCCGAGAGCGACTCCTCCATAACACTCACCATATCGCCCATCTGCTGCTGCCCGCGTAGTGCAGGGTGGCGCAGACGCTTGACGATGCCGCCGATGATTACAGCCACAAGGGGCAGGTAGAGTATCGAGAAGATGGTCAGCTGCCACGATATGTTCACCATCATAGCCACATAGCCGATGATGAGGAAGGGCTCACGGAACATCACCTGCAAGGTGTTTGTTATGCAGAACTGCACAACCGTGACGTCGGAGGTAATCTTCGACATCAGGTCGCCCTTGCGCTGGTCGCTGAAATACCCTACGTTCATCGACATCGTGCGCTCGAACATCTCGTTACGCATACGCTGCAAGGTGCGTGTACGCATCGTCTCGACGGTCATTGAGCCCAGGTAGCGGAAGAGGTTGCTCAGCACGTTGCACATAATGAGTATGCCCGAAAGCAGCGCCAGCAGACGTGTTGTGAGGAACTTCTCGCCGAAGAGAGCTGTGTAGAGGTAGTTTATAACTCCGTCCAGGCACTCGGTATTGAGCTCTATGGCGGGCAACTCGTAGGTAGGCTTAAAGACATAGCCCTCTGAGAAGAGTGTGCCCACGATGGGTATAATCATCGTGTAGGTGAAGGTGTTGAACACGGCGTGCAGCACCGAGTAAAAGAAGTATGGCACAGCATAGCGACTCAGGGGCTTGGCGAAGCCTAAAAGGCGCAGATATGTGGCCATCATTGTTCTCTTCATTATCGTAATGTTTAAGTTTTAACTATGCCAGCAATCCCTCGGCAGCGAACTCCTCCACCGAGCGTTCAAAGTGGGCTATGGTCTCAGCCATCGACACGAAGGACTTGCCTCCGGCGGCATTCTTGTGGCCTCCGCCCTGGAAGTAACGGTTGGCAAAGAGGTTCACATCTACATTGCCGCGTGAGCGCAATGAGACGCGTATGAAATCCTTGTGCTCGATGAATATCGCCGACATACGCATCTTCTTTATCGTCAGCGGGTAGTTCACGAAGCCCTCGCTGTCGCCCTGCTGAAACCAGAGGCGCCGCATCTCCTCCTCCGTGAGTGACATATGTGCCACTGTGCCCTTGCGCAGGGTCTTCATCTTGCGGTTTATGGTGTAGCCGAAGAGTCGTGCGCGGCCCTCGGTGAAGGAGTTATAGACGTTGTTGTATATCTGTGGTATGTTGATGCCCGTGGCACACAGCACGGCGAGTGATAGGTAGAGGTCGGGCGTGAGGTGCGAGAAGGAGAAGTTGCCCGTGTCGGTCATCATACCCACATACATCACCTCGGCCTGCGTAGGTGTTATGCTCTGCTCGCCCCACAAAGCCTCCAAGAGCTTGTATATGAGGTACGAGGTGCTCGATGCCTCGGGGTGCGAGAACATTATGTCGAACTCCTGCGGTGGGTTGAGGTGGTGGTCTATAAGTATGCGCTTGGCGGTGGTGTTGCGGGCTATGAGCTCACTCAGCGGAGCATCCAGACGCTGCAACGAGTGGAAGTCGAGGCAGAAGATAAGCTCCGCCTCGGTCACGGCCACCTGGGCGCGCTGCTCCTTGTCGTCCTTGAAGATTATCAGCTCCTCAACACCCGTCATCCACTCCAAGTAGTAGGGGAAGCGGTTGGGCACGATGCACGTCACGTTGTGACCCTTGCTGCGCAGAGCCTCTGCCCACGCCAGCGAAGAGCCTATGGCATCACCGTCGGGGTTTGTGTGCGACAGCACGACAACATTGCAGGGCTTGCCCTCTATGAGTGGGCGCAGTGCCGAAATATTCTCTTGCGATATAGTCATATCGTAGCGTTTTTGCTTGTTTACTTTTGCTTTAATAACATCCTCTGCTCTTCGAGAAGGTACATACCGCTGACCTTCCTGGGCTGAGGTATTGTAAAGGCCTTCGAGTAACGCTGCTGCGCGCGTGTGGTCTGCTGCTGAGGCAGGGCAAGGAGCTCGCTCTGAGCCCTCTTCGACTCGAAGATTGTTTTACCCAGGATGTTGGCCACAGCCTCGGCCAGGGCTATGTCTATGGTGTAGTTGCCCCAGGTGCCACCCATCTCGGGCAGCGGATACCAGTCCAGCAGATTCAGCATATTCTTGTCGGTCTCCTGTTTCAGCAGCTGGGCGAAGTCCACATCTGCGGGTATGCCGTCGGCATAATCTATGTGGTTGGGGAATATGTTCATAAAGGTTATGGGTGCATACTCGTACCTTTTAGCACCAAAGGAGCGCGTAATCACATCCATACCGCAATCCTTACCCAGGCTCTGCGTGCCGACGGTCACAACCTTTACGCCCTGTGTGCGCAAGCCCATAATGAGCATCTCGCTTGCCGAGGCGGTGTAGTTCGAGGTTATGAAATAGATGTTTTGCAGGTCGCTCAGGTGTGGCAACTCCATCACCGTCTTAGCATCTATCTGCGCATTTGCGTAGAAGAGCACCTCGCTGTCGCCATTTATATTATCCCTGTGACGCTTCAATGTGGCGAACTTCTTGTCGGCGTAGGATGAGGGCAGGAGCATACTTGTAAAATATGCTGCGCTGAGCACCGAGCCGCCGCCGTTTGTTCTGAGGTCTATAACAATGTCGGTGGCCCCTGCGTTGCGGAGCCTCTCCATAGCCTGTATAAGTTCCTTGTCATAGTTGCCGTCGAAGCTCAGGTAAGATATGTAGCCAATCTTCCTGTCGCCAAAGTCGAAGCCCATCTCGGGATTCTCTGTAAGCACGCCGCAGTAAGCCACGGGGCTTTCGTGATAAGAGCCTTTGCTCAGGGTGTAGTCCTGCGTTGCGCCCTGGCCGTCCTGGATGTATATGCTTAACTTTAAGCTGCTGCTCATGGAACTCTGTATGTTATCAAACAGAGCCGAGTAGTTGCTTTCGCTGATATACTGGCCATTGACCTTCATAATCATATCGCCGCGTCTGAGGCCTGCGTCGAAAGCAGGTGACGAGGGGTAGGTATGTTCGATGATGAAGCCGTAGTAGGGGCTGTTTTCAAATGTGATGATTACGTTGCACAGCTCCACGCCATAGCCCGACACCTTGTCTGCGTCGGAGGCTCTTGTTCTGGTTGCTGAGAGGTCTTTGATGTAGGAGAAGATGTGCCACTTATTATCGATACCCGTATAGCCGTCTGCCTTGTTTATGTTGTTCCACTTCCTGCCCGTCAGTGCATCGGTCAGGAAGGCTTCGCCCGTTTTCGAGAAGTCTATCTTGCCGGCAGCCTTCAACTCGTTGTAGGTGTCCATCCAGTAGTACTCTGCCGAGAGGCGCTCGTCTATCCACTGCGTAACGGCATCTATGGTCTTTACCGACTGCTTTACCACGGCAAAGGTGCAGGGCTCGGCATCGCCTATGGTTATGCTCACCGTCGCCTCGCGAATATCCTCGCCGAGGTTTGCCGTGAGGCTGAACTTAATGCTGCGCGAGGAGCCTGCCTCGCCCGTGGAGCCTGCCACTATCGTCAGCCACTCGCTGCCGTCGGTCGATATGACGTAGTCGTCGGCGACGTTAAACACCAGCGACACACTCTGCTGGTTGCCGTCGCAGTTAACCTGTGCGGCACCGTCGTCATAGGTTGCCGTCTGCCTTATCTTGAACCCGTTTTCGTTTACGCCCTCATCCTCGGTGCTATCCTCGGCACACGCAACACAAGCCACCGCCCAGAGCAGGGCTGCAAGCATAAAGACTCTATGCGTGAAGGCTCGGTTTACCATCTCAAAAATTCTACTCATACGCCACTTTAACCCGTATTAGAATTTCCAAAGATAGTGATTTTTATTTATTTATCGCCATTTTTTTGCCGAAAACTCGCGACACAGACCTTTTATACCACATTTCTCACACTTTGGGTTGCGTGCCGTGCAGACGTAGCGGCCGTGCAGTATGAGCCAGTGATGTGCTATGGGAAGCAGGTGCGAGGGTATGTGGCGTTCAAGTTGCAACTCGGTCTGCAAGGGCGTCTTGGCACCGCGTGTAAGACCTATGCGTGCCGCCACACGAAAGACGTGCGTATCTACGGGCATAACCTCCTTCTGCCACACCACAGCCCCCACTACGTTGGCTGTCTTGCGACCTACGCCGGGCAGGCGCTGCAATGCTTTCAGGTCACTGGGCACCTCGCCACCAAACTCCTCGACAAGCATACGGGCCATACCCGCCAGGTGACGAGCCTTGTTGTTGGGGTAGCTTATGCTGCGTATGTAGGGGTAGATATCCTCTGCCGATGCCTGTGCCATTGCCTGGGGCGTGGGAAAGGTCTCAAACAGGGCAGGTGTGGTGATGTTCACACGTCTGTCGGTGCACTGCGCCGAGAGAATCACCGCCACCAGCAGCTGAAAGGGGTTCCCGTAGTGCAGCTCACTCTCCGCCACAGGCATAGCCTGCTGAAAGTAGGCTATAACGCCTTCGTATCGTTGCTTTATTGTCATACACCTTTTATTCACTCGCTATCCTAATTCTTCTTACAAATATGGCGAAAAACCTTTTTTACCGCTAAGCCATACCCCGCAAGGTTGAAGATTAGTAGCGGCGTGCGTCTGATGTCCTGCCACCAGCGCCTTATATACTCCTTCGTGGAGCCGTTGCGCGAGAGCACCCACAGTGCTACATTCATACGCTTGCGCTCCAACCGTGTGACGTTGCGAGCTGTGCCTACCTCTCGGTCCATCCACACCGATATATCCACGAGCGAGTCGCAGAAGGCTATGCGGCGGAGGTAGTCCTGACTCTGGCTCTGGCTCTCGGCAAGCAGGCGGTGTGCCGCCGTCACACGCTCCAACGCCACAACCTTACTCTTTGCCGCCACCCACAACCACATAGGCTGGTCGTCGGTGAGCCACTCGGGATGCTCCTCGGGTCGCACCTCACGGTAGTACTGCATAACAAGGTCACGGCGTGCTACGGCAGTCACATTGTCCACCGTATTTTCAAAGAGCAGAGCCTCGAAGTGGCAGTGCATCGCCCCTCTGGGATATATCCACTCGTCGTCCTGACCCTGATGGAAACGCTTTGAGCGTGAGTAACATAGCCCCACCTCGGCGTCGCGCTCCAATGCCTCCACCTGACGTTGCAGCTTCTCCTCATCTGTCCAGAAGTCGTCGCCGTCACAGATGGCTATATACTCTCCCCGCGCCGCCTCTATCGTGCGGCGGTAGTTCGCCCTCATACCCATATTGCGCTCCGCCGTGAGCAGCCGCACACGGTCGGGATATTGCTCGGCATAGTGACGCACAATCTCGGCGGTGGAGTCGGTGCTGCAATCGTCGCCCACCACAATCTCCACCTCAAACGAGGTGCGCTGCGCCAGGATGCTGTCCAGCGCCTGAGCCACCCACGCGGCGTGGTTGTATGTTGTCACACAGACGGAAACCATAGGAAATCCAAAATTCAATAAAAATGCGTCATTCCCCGAAGGATGATTTATCATCCGACGATGGGAATCTACCTTTTATGCCCAAAGTGGCAATCCTCCACTAACAAACAAGCCCGAAATCTTATATCTTTT
Source organism: Alistipes sp. (assembly GCA_045603645.1). Classification (GTDB taxonomy): domain Bacteria; phylum Bacteroidota; class Bacteroidia; order Bacteroidales; family Rikenellaceae; genus Alistipes. Next base: position 15,696 of record JAZUMN010000054.1, read on the forward strand.
TCAGCTTGGCGAACTTAGCCAGCAGGGTCTTTTCGCTGCCGGCGAAATTAACCACAATCTTATGGTCGGTAGCCAATGCCTCGATGCGTACAATCTCGCCCGCACCGAAGGTGGGGTGCTCGACCCTCTCGCCCACGGCATAGGCGCACTCTCCCAGCGGAGCACCTGCCGCAGCTGATGTATTCACACGGCGCAACCCCTCGGTTGAGCGTGGCTTGGCGATGGGTGCAACCAACTTGGGGTCGGGCTGACGGTTGCCCGCAGCACGCTCCGCCTCGCGTTTCTGCTGAAAGCGGTAGTCGAACTGTCGGCGCAACTCATCTATTGCCGAGCGGCCCTCTGCCCGTGCCCCGCCCTGCGTGCGTGGCTGTGAGCCGCGGCTGAAATTACCCATACGGCCCGTGAAGCCCTCGTCCTGCGATGCGCGGCGGCACTGTGGTCGCTCGCCAAGGTCGTCATCGCACTCCACATAGCGGCTGTCTATCTCGCTGAGGAAGCGGCTCGGCGTGGCAAACTCCATATTTCCCCACTTGAAACGCATCTCGCTATATGAGAGTGTAGCCTCCTGCTTGGCGCGTGTGAGGGCTACATAGAAGAGCCTGCGCTCCTCCTCCAACCCCTCCATCGACTCCAAAGCGCGCTGCGAGGGGAAGAGGTTTTCCTCACAGCCCACGATATATACATATTTATACTCCAAGCCCTTGGACGAGTGCACGGTCATCAGCGTAACCTTCTCGCCCTCGCTATCCTCCTCATTGTCCATATCCGTCAGGAGCATAATGTTCTGCATCCACTCCTCCACGGTGGGCTGCTCCGACTCCTCGCGCTCGCCATTGCGTATCTCCGCCTCGCGCTGCTCCTTGAAGAGCTGCATTGTGTTGAGCAACTCCTCGATGTTGTCTATGGCACTCTGCGCCTCGGGGGTGTTCTCCCCGCGATACTGCGCCAGGATGCCCGTACGCGATGCCACCTCCAATCCAAAATCATAGAGGGCCTTCTGCTCGCGCTCCTTCTGCAACGAGCGTATGAGGTTCACAAACTCCGTGACCTTGCGTGCTATGGTGCGCTGCATAGCGTCACCCAGTGTCGCCGCCTCGTCAACAAGAGCATCCACAGCCTCCCACATCGAAACCGAGCGCTGCTCTGCCAGCTGGCCTATGCGCTGCACGGTGGTGTCGCCAATGCCTCGCGTGGGGTAGTTCACCACACGCCTGAAAGCCTCGTCATCCTTGGGGTTGATAATCAGACGCATATACGCCAGCATATCCTTTACCTCCTTGTGGTCGTAGAACGAGCTGCCCTTGTATATGCGGTAGGGTATGCCGCGGCGCCGCAGCGCCTGCTCCATTATAGCCGACTGATTGTTGTTGCGGTAGAGTATGACCACCTCGTTCCACCCGTCACCCGTCTCGCGCAGCCTCTGGCGCAGGGCTGTGGCAATCATCTCACCCTCCTCGCGGTCTGAGGTGCTGCTGAGAATCTTTATCTTCTCGCCGCCCTCACCCTCCGAGAAGCACACCTTCTCCATACGGCGTGAGTTATGCTCTATGACCGAGTTGGCGGCATTCACGATGGTCTTGGTCGAGCGGTAGTTCTGCTCCAACTTAAATATCTGCGCCTCGGGGTAGTCCTTGCGGAAGGAGAGTATGTTCTCAATCTTCGCGCCACGGAACGAGTATATGCTCTGTGCATCGTCACCCACCACGCACACCCTGCCGTGCAGCAGCGACAGACGGCGTATGATTATGTACTGCGCATAGTTCGTATCCTGATACTCATCCACCAGAATATACTGAAACAGCTCCTGGTAGCGGCGCAGCACCTCGGGGTGGTCGCGCAGCAGGTAGTTCGTCTGCAACAGCAGGTCGTCGAAGTCCATAGCTCCGTTGGCCTTGCAGCGGCGGCAGTACTCGACATACACCTCGCCAAACTGAGGCATCTGCATCTGCCTGTCCTCGGCGGCGAAGCTCGTGTTGGCGACATACGCCCCGGGTGTTACCAGCGAGTTCTTGGCAAAGGATATGCGTGAGAGCACCTTCGAGGGCTTGTACTTGTCGTCCGCGAGGTTACGCTCCTTGCAAATGGCCTTTATGAGGTTCTTGCTGTCGTTAGGCTCGTAGATGGTGAATGTCTGCGGGAAGCCTATAAGCTCGGCATTCTCACGCAGTATGCGCGAAAAGACCGAGTGAAACGTGCCCATACGGATATGGTGCGATGCCGAGCCCTCGACCATCTGCTCTATGCGCTCGCGCATCTGACGTGCCGCCTTGTTGGTAAAGGTCAGGGCGAGGATGTTCCACGGCTTCACGCCCTGCTCCAACATATAGGCTATGCGCGAGGTGAGCACACGCGTCTTGCCTGACCCTGCACCGGCGATGATGAGCGACGGCGAGTCGTAGTTCACAACAGCTGCGCGCTGCGCACTATTTAGTCCCTGTAAAATCTTCGATTCCATAAAAAGTTGTGTGTTAAGGCGTTAGGTTACTTTACATATACCCTAACGGCATCGGCTATGCGCTCGCCATCGAGCGCCGCTGAGATTATTCCGCCCGCGTAGCCTGCACCCTCACCTGCGGGGAAGAGACCCTGCACCTCGGGATGCATAAGTGTCAGGGGGTCGCGAGGTATGCGCACGGGCGTGGATGTTCGCGACTCCACACCCACGACAATAGCGTCGGCGGTGAGGTAACCCCTCATCTTCCTGTCAAACGAGGCTATGCCCTTGCGCAGTGCCGACGACATAAACTCAGGCATCCACCTATCAAGCCGCGAGCAGCATAGACCCGGAATGTAGGATGTTGCGGGGAGTGACGTGGAGTCCCTGCCTGCGACAAAGTCCGACACCCTCTGTGCAGGTGCCACCTGACGCTCGCCGCCGTTCAGGCGTGCCGCCTCCTCCAACTGCTGCTGGAAGACAAGGCCTGCCAGGGGGCCGTGCTCGGCTGCAAGATGAGCATAATCTTCAACCCTGACCTCGGTGACAAGACCCGAGTTAGCCCAGCGGGAGTTTCGCCCACTTGGCGACATACCATTCACCACCGACTGCGCCGCATCGGTCATAGCGGGCACGATGAAGCCTCCGGGGCACATACAAAACGAATAGACACCCCTGCCCTCGACCTGATTAACAAGCGAGTAGGCCGCTGCGGGGAGGTACTCGTCACGCTGGGGCGTGTGGTATTGTATGGAGTCTATAAGACGCTGCGGATGCTCTATTCTGACGCCCATAGCGAAGGCCTTGGCTTCAAGACGCACGCCACAGCGGTGCAGCGTGTGGTATATATCCTTTGCCGAGTGACCCGTGGCGAGCACCACCGCTGCACCCTCTATGAGGTTGTCGCCAACCCATACTCCCGTGATGCGGTCACCCTCGGGGTTGAGGGCGAAGCCTGTGACCTTGCTCGAAAAGTGTATCTCGCCACCCGACGAGGTTATCGTCGAGCATATGTTGCTGATGATGCGGGGCAGCTTGTCGGTGCCTATGTGTGGGTGCGCCTCGTAGAGTATCTCGGGCGTAGCGCCGTGAAAAACAAGCGTCTGCAACGCCTTGTTGTAGTCGCCGCGCTTCTTGCTGCGTGTGAAGAGCTTGCCGTCGGAGAAAGTACCCGCACCGCCCGCGCCAAAGGCGTAGTTAGAGTCGGGGTCTATGTCGAGGTTGCGGTTTATGAGGGCTATATCCTGCTTACGTGGCAGCACCTCCTTGCCACGCTCCAAAAGGATGGGTTTGAGACCCAACTCGATGAGGCGTAGCGCCGCAAACAAACCCGCAGGACCCGACCCCACGACAACCACCTCGGGAGCCTGGCTCACATCGGGGTAGTCGAAGTGCAAAGGTTGAGGCTGAGGCTCGGTGTCGGCAAAAATCTCGACCGCGAGATTTACCTTCACGGGCGAGCGCCGCGCATCTATCGAGCGCTTCACGACCCGCGCCAGCGCCACATCACTGCGTTTTATGCCCGCCTCACGCGCCGCCAGAGAGGTGTATAGCTCGGCATCGGCAGCCTGCTTGGGCGATAGTTGTAGAGTAATAATCTTCGACATAGTACTTTTCGTGGCGAGAAAAACCTCGCCATACAAAAGACAAAAATATGTAAAAAATGGCAAATATTTGAAAATTTTCAGCAAACAGTGCTGAATAATCAGAAAATTATATACCTTTGCGAAGGTTTTTGGCATCAACGCCACACCAGAGGCGGATATGGTGTAATTGGTAGCCACGTCAGACTTAGGATCTGATGCCGAGAGGCGTGGGGGTTCGAGTCCCTTTATCCGCACTTCACAAGCGACCTATTCGGGTCGCTTGTTTCGTTTGATAAAGGCACTCGTTCAGCGTGTGGCGCCTCGGCATAGTTGTCTGCACTTGTCAAATGTGCAGAGTTGCTACGCAACTATGGAATATAGGCAGAGAAATATCTGCTCAAACAAGTTTGGCATATATTCTCAACCTCTCTTCCAAACCTTCGGTTTTTCTGCACATTTTCCTCGCTTGCTCTGCTCTCGGCTGCTGCCGCCGGTCGAGTCTTGTCAAAAGGGAGGCTATGAATATTTGTTCTTTCTACGGTCGGATGTTGTTTGCTTGCGCAAATATTCGTGCTTGCTGTGCGATTGTGTCTGAAAAGAGATTTTCGCCACATCGCCCATCAATTCCGACAATCTTCGATTGCAACAACCTCTCCGCACTCTGCTCTCGGCTGCTGCCGCCGGGCGAGTCTCTTTATCTGCACAAAAAAGAGGTTGTCCAACAAGTTTTTGAAGGACAACCTCTTTACCTTGAATTTGTATAACAAGAGCTATTTTGAAGCTGCTCGCAGGATGAAAAAGCGCAACCGACGCTGCGGAGCGAGAGCAGAGTAAACTTGTTTACTTTTTTACTTTGCCGAGCCGCGAGGAGGAAAAGCCACCCTTGTGTGGGTTAATTACTCGGCGTAAATGAGCATTTTTCAGACAAGGCAGATGCCAAAAGAGCCTTGTTAGACAGATTCTTTATCAAAACAAAAAATGTTGATTATAACATCGCTGCAACCCTACGGATTTCCGACAGTCGGGCCATCAAACGACTGTCCTTGCGTGCAGCTTGCATATTGTATCTGGTTTGCATATTGGTAAGCATTTCAGCCTCAATGTCTAATGCAGCCTCAAAGCAGAGAGCAAGAGCCTCCGTAACAGGACGCTTACCATTCAATATCTCATTCAACATAGAGTATGACACACCCATCTGCTGCGACAGCACCTTCTGCGATATGCCTCTATATTCAATCTCCTCTTTTATTACCTCTCCTGGGTGTGTTGGAGTGTATGGATAACCTAAATTTCCCATAGCTTATCTTATTTGTAGTGGTATGACAATTCAATAATGTTGCAAATAGTTAACAATGCTTTACCATCTTCTTCGTGTGAAACAACAAATTCAATTCTATATTTATCATTAACTCGAATTGAAGATATGCCCTCCTTATCGTCAGATAATACTTCGTATTCCAACGAATTCAAGCGATACAATGCCTCGATGCACGATGCGTCATTCAAGGTATCAATTCTTCGTTTGTATCGCTTCACTATATCAGGCTGATAGCGATGTTTCTTATCGCTACATTTGCCATTATAGTACAATTCAGACAAATACTCTTTGTCAAATTTTACAATCATTATCACCTATATTTGTGTTGCAAAGATAATGCTATTTTTCAAAAATTCACTAAAAAAGTGAATTTATTTTGTAAGAAATGCTGCTTTTTCGGGATAAAAATCTTTTAACCACTCGATAAACTCGACAATCTTCAAGTAATTCTCGATGAAAGTTCGATAATCTGTCACGATATTGCACAAGCGACTGCTGCCGCCGGTCGAGTCGGCGTTGAAAGAATTGTTACAACATTAAAATAGATAGTTCCAATGCGTGTATGTTTCTTTTTTTTAACCGTGGAGCATACTTTTTTTGTGTTGGATGTTTCGTTTTTGCAAAAAAAATAGTAACTTTGTAACAAAAGCAAATTAGAAACTAAATTATTTACCATTATGAAGAAATCATTGTTATTGTTGGCCGCAGCTGCCATCTGTTTCGCAGGATGCGAATCACTTAGTGAGGAGGGTGAAGGAGGAGATAACTCTGCGATTGGCGCTCCAAGTCAGGTCGGAGAGTCTAAGCTCACGCCCGGACAGCATCAGGAGAACATCGAGAAGATTGGTATTGAGTTCACCAAATATTTCAATGCCGAGGACTCGCAGGCGTTGGCAGAGTCTCTTCTGGCGTTGTATGAATACACCTCATATGACGAGTATGACAATATTGTAGTACCAGTACCAGACAAGGGAGATGGTTATTTGAACACCGCAGCTCCTGGTCTGCAATGGTTTGTAACAAAGTTGCTGGGTGACCTCGTTAAGGCTTCGCAGTTTGATGTGAAGGCTGCGACACGCGCTTCGATGACGATAACAGCGCCAGACGAGATTTACAAACTCGACGACTTCAAGGGTAGGGCTTACTCTTACAATACCGAGACCGAGGAGTGGAGCGAGACATCTCTGGGCAATGTAAACAAGATGGAGGCCCGCTGGGATAACTCTGTGGCTACACTCTCTTGGGAGGAGGGCACAGCCTCTTGGGAGGGCTTCAAGAGTAATGAGGACGTCCACATCAAGGCTGAGAACATCCCAAGTGCCATCAACCTGTCGGTAGTCGTAAATAACAAGGAGGAGATGACAATTGTTGCCAAGCCCGGTATCATCAATAACAAGACTTTCAAGCCCGAGGTGACCGTGATGCTTCACGACCTGTATGTAATAACCACTACTGTTGATGCCTCAGTTACAGGTATTAAGGCTTTGACGTCTGTTGCCAAGGAGCAGAAGGAGATTCTCTCAGCTGCGGCTTATGTGTCGGCAAACGACCTCACAGACTCTGACAAGTGGTTGGAGGAGGATTTCCTCGATGAGGACAACCTTATTAACATCCCCAAGACGGGCGAGGCTCTTGTCAAGATTCTCGACCTGGGTATAGCAGCAAGGGGTGATTTCAGGGCTGTGATGAATGTGGTCAATGAGGTTGAGGACCCCGAGAGCAAGGCGGGTGCCGAGGTTATCCGTGATGCCATAAACCAGAATGCCCAGGCTTACATTTACTACATCGACAAGATGGAGAAGGTTGCCAATGTGAAGGCCAAGCTCTATAAGGAAGGGGATTCGTGGAGTGACTATGTATATTACGAGATTATGCCTGTGCTGGTGTTCCCCGACCAGAGTGAGTTTGCTATCGAGAACTACTTCACCGCTGATGCTTTCAGCGACGCTATGGATGCGTTGAGTGGTTTGATTGGAGATTATGGAGGTTTGGTAGATTAGTTCAAGGGTTAAAACCACATCTTTTATTCAAAACCTATAAACAAAATGGGGATGGCTAATTTACCTTTTAGTTATCCCCCTTTTGTAATTTCAGACCTTGAAGTTGCGCGTTGTCATACTCATTGTGTTGCTCCTTGCCCTGCGGGGTGCCTATGCTCAGAAGGACTCGGTGTCGATGAACATCGATGTTGAGCACGTCACCATATCGGGCAGCAGGAGTGCCATCACACGCCCCGACAACAACGGCAACATAACACTCAATGCGGCGCAGTTCTACGAGTTGCCGCACTTTGCGGGTGCTGTCGATGCTATGAAGGTGTTGCAATTCACCCCGGGGGTGATTGCCGCCGCCGATGGCGACGCCTCGATATATGTCAGGGGCAGCGACCCGGGTCAGAACATAACGCTGCTGAACAATGCCCCCGTATATAGTCCTTCGCACCTGTTCAGCTTCTTCTCGGTCTTTAACTCGGCGCACCTGGGCGGGCTGTCGTTCTTGAAGTCCAACATCCCCGCGATGTATGGCTCGGCGCTATCCTCCGTGACCGATGTGCGCACGCGCCTCACCGTGCCCTCGCAGCTGAGCTTGGAGGGTAACCTTGGCATCATCGAGGCCGACCTTGCCGCCGCCCTGCCCTTGGGTAAGAGCGACGGCCTCTACCTCTCGGCACGCCACTCCTACACGACGTGGATGGCCTCGGCAATTATCAACCAGCCCGACTTTGGCGTGAACTACGAGTTTGGTGACTTCGGCCTGACCTATGTGCACAAGTTCAGCAAGATAGGTACGCTGGTTGTGAACTCGCACCTGAATCGCGACAATGCACGCCTTAATCTCTCGATATATGATTCTCACGGCAAGGTGGGGTGGTGGGACAGCACCACTTCGGCTGTGTTGACAAGTGACATATCCTCCACGGTAAGGAACGAGAGCACCCTCTACGCCACGCTCTACAAGAATAATGTGGACCTCAGCATCACCCAGCACAAGGTTGCGGCACCCTCGGCGGTAGGTGACTTCGGCGTGCGCAACAACACCACCTTTTCGCTCGATGGGGCGACCATCGATGCGGGCATAGACTACGCCTTCCGCCGCGTCACGCCGCAGACGTTTAGCTCCTCTCTGACGCAGGATGTGGCGCCCGCCGCTGTGCAGCACACCCACGAGGGGGCTATGTATGCGTCGGTAAGGTACCAGCCCTTCCGCCATCTGGAACTCGATGCAGGGCTGAGGCTGAGCCTCTATGGCATAGGCTCCGAGGTGGACTTCCACGCCGAGCCACGACTGCTTGTGGCGGTGCCTCTGAGTCACAGGACACGTCTCTGGGCGTGCTACAACAAGGCTACGCAGTACCTGCAATTTGTACCTATCTCGAACATAGGCTTCGCCACCGACTACTACCTCAGCTCGACATCCCAGAACCCGCCGCAGGTGAGCCACAGCTTCTCGCTGGGCTACTCGCAGTCGGCACTGAGTAACTCGCTGCATTGGTCGGCAGAGCTCTTCTATCGCCAGCTATTCAACTGCTTGGAGTATGATGCGCGCCTGACCACTATGCTCTCGCCCAATTACGATATCGAGAAATACCTGTACAGTGGCAACGGCGAGGCCTACGGCATTGAGCTTATGGTGGGCTATTCGTCACCCAGGTTCGACCTCCAAGCCAACTACACCCTGTCGCGCTCGCTGCGCAGCTTTGCGCAGATAAACCACGGCAAGGCCTTCGCAGCCAAGTCCGACCGCCGGCACAACCTCTCTCTGATGGCTACCTACCGACCCTCGGAGCGCTGGACTCTATCCTCGACCTTTGTCTTTGCCTCGGGAGCTCCCTACACCGCCCCCACGGCTATATACTCTGTCGGCGGAGCCTTTATGAAGGAGTTCGGTCCCTACAACGGCAGCCGCCTGCCCAACTATCACCACCTCGACCTCTCGGCCACGTATTGGTTCAAGAGTGAAAGGTTTCAGCGCAGCGGGCTTAACATCTCGCTCTACAACATCTACTTCCACAAGAACCCCATTATAATCTCGTGGGCGGTCTTTGAAGATTACCATATCGAGCAGACATACCACATACGCCCCCGCCACCACGCTTTATATACGTTCATCCCTTCGGTTAGCTGGACCTTCAAATTCTGAGTATGAGAGTGCACTTTACCATAATACTGTTGCTGTCGCTGCTTGCGACATCGTGCCTTAAAGAGGAGTATGACCAGACCTCGTTCCGTGAGCAGCTCGTCGTTGAGGGCTCCATCACCAATGGCCGCAGTGCCGAGGTTATGCTCTCGCTGAATATGGACCACCGTGACGACTTCACCCAGGAGGATATCATAAACCGTGTGGTGAGGTATGCCTATGTCACGGTCAGTGACGGCTCTGCGACCGAGACCCTCGCCTGCTTTCGCGATGCGCAGTACCCCACACAATTTGTATATAAGGGTGTGGATATAGTGGGTGAGGTGGGTAAGCGTTACACGCTCAATATCAAGTATAGCGGCAGGGAGTGGAGTGCCGTGACCACCATCCCCGAGCCCGAGGAGCTGCACGACATCAGAACAGAGTGGGTGCGTGACACGCTCTATCGCCTCACAGCCACCATCAGGCCCCAGGCTGCCGACCGACACTATATGATACGCTGTGCGGCGGTGAAGCCCGAGGCTGGGGGCTCTGCTGTGCAACGACCCTCGTACCTCTACCCGGCACTCTTTGGCATCATCGACAGCGGTATGGATGAGCATCGCCTCACAATCAACCGCGCGCTGGATTATGCCCACATCACCGATTACACCACACTCTTCCACAAGGACGAGGAGGTGTATCTTGCCTTCTCCTCCATACCCCGCGAGGGCTACGCCTATTGGAGCGTGTGGGAGAACTGCATCGTCAATAGCCTTAACCCGGTCTTTCCCGTTGATGAGAATCCTCCGAGTAACATCGTTGGCGGTGCGCACGGCATCTGGTGCGGCTATGGCAGCACCTATTACATCATCAGACCGCAGTAGAAAAGAAAAGAGGTTGCCCTCAAAACGTGTAGGACAACCTCTATATACCTCCTGAACTCCAATTAGAAGCACCAGGTAGCTGAAAGACCAAAGTTGAATACGCCAGAGTAGAACTTGCTGCTTGACTTAACCTTTACGGTAGATGTTGTGCCGTCGGCGTTAGGAACATCCACCTTCTGTCCGTAGTAGATAACGGGACCCAATGTAGGTGTTACATCGATAGCCAGGCGGATAGGCACCTTCTTGAACTTGATACCGAACTTGGCCTGACCTGCAATACCTAAGATGCAGCAATCGCCATCGCCACCTACGCGGGCTCCAACGCCGGCATCCAGGAACCACTGACCTGCGTTTGGAGTCCAGTTCCAGTTGCAGCAGTTCCAGTTGTGCAACGCCATAAAGTCGATGAAGCCATCAAAGAGGTCCAAACCCAGACGCCCCTCGATGTAAGCCTTGTCAGAGTAGAAGCACTCGGCATCAACCTGTGCGCCACTGCCGATGCGAAGACCCACCGACCACTTCTGATTAGCGACAGTATTTACAGCAGACTCAAACTTGCTCTGAGCCGAAACAGATGCTATGCAACACACAGCAACCATAAGTAGAAATAATTTCTTCATAAGCCTAAAATTTAATTGATATTAAGTTTGTAGTAACTATTTTCCGTAAAACTCACTCGTCCATTAAGTCCTCTTCCTCTCTGGAATTATCTTTTACAAAGCTACATAAAAAAGCATGAACGGCAAAAAATAATGGTCTAAAAATTGCGGTTGCTATAAAATTTCTTGAAGTTGTATGGTTTTGTGCTGTATTGTACTCGTCATTCTCGCGCCGCCATTAAGGCGAGAGCAGGGGGTGCTTGCACACTTTGCCTATCCGAGGCGGTGAAAAGCCACCCTTGTGGTGGATTACCGAAGCGACGATAGAAATCTGCCTTATATAATATAAATATAGGTATAAATCGCATTTTTAAGGAAAATGAAAAATAATTCGAAAAAAAATGCAGAAAAGTTTGCACGTCTTAAAATTATGCCTACCTTTGCATCCGCGTTTGAGAAATAAGTTCTTTCGCAGTAACAAGAAAAGGCATAAGAGTTGTCTCTTTAATCTTTGAAAAGTTACGAGGAATTAAAAAAATGCAAAAAAGTTCTTGAAAAATTTGGTGGTTAAAAAAAGATGCTTTATCTTTGCACCACTTTCCGCTTCAAAAATGCGAAGAGGATTTTTCAAAATGGTTCTTTGATTTACTGGTATAACAAGAGAGAAAATGTAGTATTTATCTGTCAATTCCTTTAAGGAATATGAAGTAGTCAGGACTCTAACAATACATTAAATTTTTACAATGGAGAGTTTGATCCTGGCTCAGGATGAACGCTAGCGGCAGGCTTAACACATGCAAGTCGAGGGGCAGCATAGACATTGCTTGCGATGTTTGATGGCGACCGGCGCACGGGTGCGTAACGCGTATGTAA
>JAZUMN010000055.1:0-3630 GCA_045603645.1 Alistipes sp.
AGCAAAGATATATTTCCGCGCGAAGCCTAATCGCGGCAGGCAAGTTTGCGGATGAAGGGCGATGCGCAGGCGGAGGGTTAAGAAACGGAGAATTTTTCACGAAGTAAAAACGCGTAGGCGTCCGTTTTACCGACGGCAAGCCGCGACCCCGAAAACTTGTCACCGCGCCGCTTTTTGCTCACCTTTTTACGGCTAAAAAGGTGAAAAAGACACGAAGTGGATTAATTTGAGTGAGGAGATTAATCCGCCAAAGGCGTCTTTTCGCTGCTACGGCTCGGCAAAGTATAAAAATTATACTCTGCTCTCGCCTTAATCGCAGCGTTGCCACGTCGCTAAGGCCGCTCGCAATGACAAATAAAAAATAGGTTAGAGACTCCAATCAAAATCAACAACCCGATTTTGTGGAGTGACGTGTGATAATAAGGATAAAATAAAATTATGACCACCAAAGAACGATACGAAGGCGTTATTGCCTACTTTCGGCAGGCGATGCCGACAGCCGAGAGCGAACTCAACTACCGTAACCCTTTTGAGTTGCTGGTGGCCGTTATTCTCTCGGCGCAGTGTACCGACAAACGTGTCAATATGACTACGCCCGCACTCTTCGAGGCCTTCCCCTCGCCGCAGGCTATGGCCGAGTCTAAGGCAGAGGATATTTTTCCTTACATCAAAAGCATATCCTACCCCAACAACAAGGCCCGTCACCTGGCCGCAATGGCCCGTATGTTGTGCGAGGAGTTTGGTGGAGAGGTGCCCTCCGACCTCAACGAGTTGCAACGCCTGCCCGGTGTAGGTCGCAAGACGGCAAATGTCATCGGGGCCGTCATCTGGCAGAAGGAGGTTATGCCTGTCGATACTCACGTCTTCCGTGTCGCTGCCCGCATAGGTCTTTCGCGCGGTGCAAAAACACCCCTGCAAACCGAGTTGCAGTTGGAGAAAAATATCCCGTCACACCTGCTCCCCATAGCGCATCATTGGCTCATTCTGCACGGGCGATATGTATGTACGGCCCGCTCACCCAAGTGTGCAGAATGTGGTATAAAGGTGTGGTGCAGGCATTTTTCTACGAAAAAAAGGGAAAATTAAATAAAGAATCACTATATTTGGGGGTTGTATTTGATTGATTATTAATTTAACACTAACAAATATTATGAAAACAAACTTTTCGAATATGGCCTCAAAATTCTTTGCAGGCTTTACAAAGGTGGCACTTATCGTTGCTATGGCAATCGCTATTCCTGCGTGTACGGGTGACGATACCGACGGAGGTAATAATAATCCGAATACCCCCAACAACCCCGACAAGCCCCAGACGGAGGCAAGTTACACCTATACGGGCGGAGATAAGACGTGTGATGCTTCGGAGTCATCTGTAAGTTTCACATTCTCAACAACTGCAGGTTTTACACTCGATACCGATAGGACAGACATCGCGGAGTTCCTTACTCCCGAGCAATCATCTTCAGCCGGTACATTCAACTCTACCGTTAAGATTAAGGCCAACACTTCGACTTCGGAGCGCAAGGTTGGCATCTACATCACTGTCAAAGGTGGCGAGCGCGAGTTGATGCTCACAATCACTCAGAAGGCGCAGACAATGGACGAAATCTCGGACGAGGTATTGGCTTACGTTGACAAGCGTTTGCAGGAGGAGTATTATTGGCTGGATGAGTACAACGAGAAGCGCGCTACATTCGACCCGACACTCGCCGCTGACGAGTATCTCGATGAGTCGTTGCTCTCGATGACTACAAATATGGCCGATGGAGGTATCGACTATCGTGGCAATCGTTACATCTACTCTTACATCTACGCCCTGAACGCAGCATCGGCACAGGCTGGCACACGCGCTCAATATACAGGCTACGGTGTTATTATGAGCAGTAACTATTGGGCGGTTAACGATACATATACCGAGTTCGGACTCGCTGTAGAGCACGTTTATCCCGATTCACCAGCCGACAAGGCGGGCATTCAGCGTGGTGATGTTATCTCGAAATACAACGGTAGCGCCATCACAGCCAACAATATCAATGAGGCTTGGCAGGATTTGCACTATTCGCTCTCGTCAAGCATAACCGTTGGTTTGTTCGATATGCAGACTCAGTCAACAAATACAAGCAAGACAATTAAGGCAGGCTCTTATGAGGAGAATCCCGTAGCGGCATCTATGGTATTGGAACTTGAGAGTGGCCCGAAGGTGGGTTACTTGAGTTACCTTGGGTTTGACAACGCCTACGACAGCGAACTTATCGACGCTATGCGCTCACTGAAGGAGAACGGTGCCGAGGAGATGGTTCTCGACTTGCGTCTCAATGGCGGTGGCTCGGTAAATTCAAGTACCATTCTGGGAAGTATGCTGCTCGACGCATCTTACAACGACAAGACCTATGCCGTTCTGGCTCGTAATCCTGAGAACCAGAAACCTAATACAACTTGTAAAATCACAACGGCCTACAACGGACAGTCGTTGCCTCGCTTGGGCATCAAGCGTCTGTTTGTTATCACTACAGACAACACCGCATCAGCCAGCGAGATGGTGATTTCGGGCTTGCGCGGCTTGGGTGTAGAGGTTATCCTGATTGGTACTACAACCGAGGGTAAGAACTGCGGTATGGATGTAACTCAATACACCAACAAGGGCGTCACTTACGAGTATGCACCCATCACATTTATGAACTTCAACGCCACAAGTTACGAGCAGTACTTGGCAGGTGAGCCCTACTTCGACTATCCCGAGGGTATCGAGGCCGACAGCGATATGGAGTACTTTGCCGCTAACGCCAAGGATGATGTGGTGAAGACTTTGGCAGGCTTCTATCCGATGCCTATGGAGCCGTGGGGCGAGGCAAGTCAGGACGTTGCTTTGATTGAGGCTTTGATGCAGATTCAGGGTAAGACACTCTTGACCTTTGTTTCAGAGTCTGCTAATGCTCACAAAACGATTAACTTGCAGCCCGCACACAAGGTTGGCGGTATGACTCGCGCAGGAAAGATTGAGTTGCCTACGTTGGAGCGCAAGTTCAAGGGCGGCGCCACACTCACCGAGCAGGAGCGTATCGCTTTTGATTCGCAGGCGTATAAATAGTAGGTCTTTACGAGGGAACGTAGGAGATTACCACGTCGGCCTAAAGTCCTCCTCGTAATGACAAAAAGAATTTATTTAGTATACATTTAATCGCTATTTTATGAATAGTCGAAACATAAAGAACACTATGTTACTGCTGGCCGTTGCTTTGTGCATCGCGCCGGCAGCGGCATTTTCTGCGGAGGGCGATAAGACATCGTCTCCCGTACTCATCACTCTTGCCGACAATAAGGCCGACAACAACACAGAGGCCTATACGGTCAATCACGGCCCCTATCTTCAGGGTGTGACCTACGATGGTGCTACGGTTGTTTTCACCACCTCACATAAGGGATTCTCGAAGGTGGAGTTGCGCAAGAAGGGCAGTAGCGACGTGCGCCTGTGTGACAGCCGCAAGGATGGCCTTATTATGGCCGACAACACCCACAACGTAATCCACCTGCTGGATTTGGAGCCTGCTACGGAGTATGAATACCGCATCGTATCGACTCGTGTATTGGATTTTCAGCCCTATAAGGTCACTTTCGGCGAGAAATATACCT
>JAZUMN010000056.1:0-44063 GCA_045603645.1 Alistipes sp.
ACGGCCCTCGATGGTACCATAACCTGTTACAACGCCATCACCAAAGGTGTGCTTCTTCTCCATACCGAAGTCGTAGCAACGGTGAGTCACGAACATATCAAACTCCTCGAAGCTGCCCTCGTCCAAAAGCATGTGAATACGCTCACGCGCTGTGTACTTACCCTTCTCGTGCTGTTTCTGGATAGCCTTCTCACCGCCGCCCAAGCGAGCAATCTCGCGGTTCTCAATCAACTTGGCTACCTGCTGTTTCTGAATTTCGCTCATAGAAATTGATTTATTTTAATTGATTATTTATTCTTGTCCTCACAAAGCTCTGTCAAAATACCCTGAGTAGATTTTGGGTGAAGGAATGCAATAGTCAAACCCTCAGCGCCCTTGCGTGGAGTCTTGTCGATAAGACGTACGCCCTGAGCCTCAGCATCTGCCAGCTGCTCCTCGATGTTCTCGCAGGCGAGAGCCATGTGGTGAATACCTACGCCACGGTTCTCAATATACTTTGCAATTGTAGAGTCCTCAGATGTTGGCTCCAAAAGCTCAATCTTGGTCTGGCCAATCTTGAAGAAAGCTGTCTTAACCTTCTGGTCAGCAACCTCCTCGATGGCGTAACATTTAAGACCCAATACATTCTCCCAATAAGGAATTGCCTCTTCAAGGCTCTTTACTGCAATACCGAGATGCTCGATGTGTGAAACTTTCATAGTTCTTAGATTTTAATAGTTATTATTCTTGTGTGTGAAATTTACCAAATCGTAGTTGCACAAAACTCTACAAAGATAGGTGGAATTTCTTAAATAAGAAAATATTTTCTTATTATAATCTCATTTTTGAGTACATTTTTCACATTCTCGGAAATACTCTCTGAAAGAGTTTGTTATTTGCCTAAAAATTGCTAAATTCGCCTTGTTTAACAGACGCCCGCTTAGGTGATGAAGAATTTACTTGTAACGATATTTTCTACCCTTCTGCTGTCGCTTGGTGCCACAGCCGAAAATATTGTCGTAGGCGACAGAGTGCCCGATTTAAGCATCCGCCAATGGCTTATGGACTCACAGCCCTCCGACGCAGAATATACTTGCTATATTTTCTACCATTCACAGAGCGGGCTATGCAACAAGAGTCTTGAAAATATAAGGCAATATGCAGCGGGCAGCAACTCTTCGCTCAATGTGGTTATTATCACCAAGGAGGAGTACAGCAGTGCCGGCGTAAAGCTTACCCGCTACCTCAATGACCACACGGGCGTAGCCTTTGACGACAACGGTCGCACGTTCCGCTATTTCGGGGTGAAATACATACCTTTCTGCGTTGTGTGCCACAAGAAAAGAGTGGTCTGGTGCGGCAATGGCAACCTGCTGAGCAATAAAGTTTTAGATAGTATATTAACAAAATAGAGGAAAATGGCTTTCACAAAAATAGAGCATTACGAAAAAGAGTATCTCGACTCGCATCACGACAGCGCACTTAATGTCACCGAGGGTGTCGAGGACCAGCCTATTGTAAACCCCTACTTCAAGCGCAAGAAGCGTCGCATAATCACTACCGACGAGTATGTCGAGGGCATCCTGAAAGGCGACATCACCATTCTCTCGCAGGCCATCACTCTTGTCGAGAGCAACAACCCTGCGCACTACGCTCAGGCTCAGGAGATTATCGAGCGATGTCTGCCTCACGCCGGTCGCTCGGTACGCATCGGCATTACGGGCGTTCCGGGAGCCGGCAAATCAACCTTCATTGAGGCCATCGGAGGAATGGTCGCATCGCTCCATCATCGCTTAGCGGTGCTTGCCATAGACCCAAGTTCCGAACGCAGCGGAGGCTCTATTCTGGGCGACAAGACCCGTATGGAGAGCATATCTTCAAACCCCGACATATTTATTCGTCCTTCACCCTCGGCAGGCTCCCTGGGAGGTGTGGCACGCAAGACGCGCGAGACCATCGTTTTGTGCGAGGCGGCAGGCTTCGATGTTATCTTCATTGAGACCGTCGGTGTGGGTCAGTCCGAAACAGCCGTGCACTCTATGGTCGATATGTTTATGATGTTGCAGATTTCAGGTGCCGGCGACGAGTTGCAGGGCATCAAGCGAGGCATTATGGAGATGGCTGATATGATGGTCATCACCAAGGCTGACGGCGAAAATATCCACAAAGCCGAGCTTGCCAAGACTCAATATCAGGGTGCACTCCACCTCTTCCCCACCCCCGAGTCAGGCTGGCGCCCCAAGGTATATACCTGCTCGTCGGTGGCGCAGACAGGCTTGGAGGAGGTATGGAATGGTGTTGAGGAGTATCTCGACCACATTATGGCAAATGGTTACTACCAGTCCAACCGCAATCGCCAGAACAAGTATTGGATGTACGAGAGCATCAATGAGGCGTTGAAGAGCAATTTCTACCAGAATCCCGAAATCGAGGCACGCGTAGCAGAGGTCGAGGCACGCGTATTGGATGCAAAGCTCAGTTCATTCGTTGCAGCCAAAGAACTTCTGGACATCTATTTCAAGCGATAAAGTCTAAATATTGCATAAATTTGCAATAAAATGGCAGCCTTATGCAAAAAGGTTGCCATTTCTTTCTTTTATTTAGTTATAATGTACTACCTTTGAATCTCGTAACTATTTATCTAAAATTCAATATTATGAGCAGAGTGAAATTTTACACGGGAGAAGATATACCTCTCGAACTACATAAGGTGCGTGTCGTGCAGAAATTGCATCTTGTACCTATTGAGCGCCGCCTGGAAGCTATGAAGGAGGCAGGCTTTAACACCTTCCGTCTGGGCACCAAGGATGTATTCCTTGATATGCTTACCGACAGTGGTACCAACGCCAGGAGCGACAACCAGCTTGCCGCTATGATGCGTGCCGACGATGCCTATGCAGGCTCGCAGTCATTCGAGCGCCTTCACAAGGCTGTTGAAGATGTCCTGGGCAAGAAGTATCTGCTACCCGTGCATCAGGGTCGTGCTGCCGAGAATGTCATCTGCCGCACATTCGTAAAGCCCGGCAATGTTATCCCTATGAACTATCACTTCACCACCACCCTTGCTCATATTCAGGAGTGTGGCGGACGTGTCGAGGAGCTGCTTTACGACCACGCTTTGGAGCTGAAATCCAACCACCCTTTCAAGGGAAATATGGATCTGGATAAGTTGGAGAAGTGCATCCAGGAGGCAGGTGTTGAGAATATTCCTTTTATTCGTATGGAAGCCTCTACCAACCTCATCGGCGGTCAGCCTTTCTCGCTCGCCAACCTGATGGACGTGCGCAGGATTGCCGACAAGTATGGTATTATGCTTGTGCTCGACGCCAGCCTTGCGGGCGAGAACGCCTACCTCATCAAGCAGCGCGAGGATAAGTGGAAGGAGAACTCTATGGGCGAGATATTGAAGATGATGACAGGCCTTGCCGACTTGGTTTATTTCTCGGCACGCAAGCTCTCTTCTTCACGCGGTGGAGGCATCTGCACCAACCAGAAGGCGCTGTATGACAAGATGGAGGATAAGATTCCTCTCTTCGAGGGCTTCCTCACCTACGGTGGTATCTCGGTGCGCGAGATTGAGGCTATGGCGGTAGGTTTGTATGAGACTTTGGATGAGACAATGATATGTCAGAGCCCAAGCTATATCAAATATTTGGTTGAGCAGTTGGAGAAGCGCGGTGTGCCTATGGTAACACCTCCGGGCGTGCTTGGTGCCCATATCAACGCCATGAAGTTCTGCGACCACCTCTCTCAGGAGGAGTACCCTGCCGGTGCTTTGGCTGCGGCTCTTTACATCTGCTCAGGTATCCGAGGTATGGAGCGCGGTACCATGTCAAGCATCCGCGACGAGAATGGCAAGGAGATTCTTGCCGATGTAGAGTTGCTTCGTCTGGCTGTTCCCCGCCGTGTATTCACACTCTCGCAGATTAACTATGTCATCGACCGCGTTGTATGGCTTTACGAGAATCGCCACCTTATCGGCGGCTTGAAGTTTGTCTATGAGCCCCGTGTGCTGCGTTTCTTTATGGGAGGCCTGGAGCCTACATCGAATTGGGCACACCGCTTGATGGAGAAGTTCCGCGAGGATTTCGGCGACAGCCTGTAAAACCTCAACAACATACTATAACAAAGAGGTTGTCCAACAAGTTTTTGAAGGACAACCTCTTTTTCTTGAATTTGTATAACAAGAGCTATTTTGAAGCTGCTCGCAGGATGAAAAAGCGCAGTTTACTCGGCGTAAATGAGCATTTTTCAGACAAGGCAGATGCCAAAAGAGCCTTGTTAGACAGATTCTTTATTATATGATTAAGGTGTAACACTGTTAAAAATCACTCCACGATATAGACCTGTTCGTTTGCCTTCTGCATATGGAACTTTTCGCGAGCGTACTGTTCCAGGAATTCGTCGTAGCTAAGATTTTCCAGAAGGGTGCTATCCTCGTCTATGCGATTGCGAAAGAGGTCTCGCTGCTCTTCAAGACGCGATATGCGACTATGAACACGCACTATGGTAACAAGGTTACGCACCGTGACAACTGCCGTATATATAAATATCACAGCAACAACTCCTGTCCAGAAATATTTGCTCAGCCGCTCCTTCATCGCTACGGTATCCTCATAAACTTATGCGTCTGCACCGATATACTCCACCTGGGGTGAGACTTGGCATACTCCACCATCCTGGGTATAATCTCATCATAGACACTCCACTCGGGTTGCATATACAATCGGCAGTAGCGACCCACACGGCGGGCATTCTCCTCCGCCCACTGAAAATCATCCTCCGACTGAATAATCACTTTAAGCTCGTGTGCACGTCCAAAAGCCTCTGCCAAGGGTGGTTGCTGACGCTTAGGCGAGAGGCATACCCAATCGAACTCACCACTGAAAGGGTGCGTGCCCGATGTTTCAAGAAATATCTCCAACCTTGCGGCTTTGAGCTTGGAAGTAAGAACATCCAAAGGATACAACAGCGGCTCGCCGCCCGTGATGACGATAGCCTGCGCCTCGCACGCCTTGGCACGCTCAACCACAACATCAACATCTACCGGAGGGAAAATGCGGGGGTTCCAGGTATATTTGGCATCACACCAACGGCAGCCCACATCGCAACCGCCCAGGCGGATGAAATATGCCGGCTTACCGGAGTGATAACCCTCACCCTGAATGGTATAGAAATCTTCAACAAGTGGCAGCTTCTCGCCACCACACAGCATATCGCTATTCATCAACGACATAAATATCCTTCAAATTACGACCCAACTGATTGTAATCCAAGCCGTAGCCTACGACAAACTCATTGCCGATAGAGAGAGCCGTATAGTCAATCTTATAATCATAGAGAAACTTCTCGGGCTTGAAGAAGAGCGTGCAGATAGAGATGCTCGCAGGCTTTCTGCGCTTCAAGTAATCGAGCAGGTAGTTCATACTATGACCCGTCTCCACTATATCCTCAACGATAATGATATCGCGACCCTCAATATCGAAATCAATGCCCAGCTGCTGCTTTACCTCACCCGTAGATTCTGTACCCTCGTATGAAGATATCTTAACGAAGGCCAGCTGACTATCGAATGTCGTCTTGCGCACCAGGTCACTCAAAAACAGAAACGAGCCACTGAGCACACCCAAAAAGACCGGTGTATGACCCTCGTAACGCTCATTGAGTTGCTGAGCCACACGCTCAACGGCTGCATCAATCTCCTCGGCAGGAATCATCACCTTAAAGGTCTTGTCCTGTAACTTAATCTTATTCATTGGGGAGTAGTGTGTAGTAATATTTCAAAAACGGGCTGTCCAACAGCGAGTTTCGACAGCCCATTTATTTTCGATTAAGCGGTCAGGCTAATTTTTGCTAATCAAAGCCTTAACCTCATCATATACAGACTGGCCGTTGTAACCAAACTGCTCGTCAAGCACTGTGTATGGAGCCGAGTAACCAAAGTGGTCTAAGCCGTGCACCTTGCCATTATCGCCAACCAGGCCACGCAGTGTAACCGAGAGACCCGAAGTCAAGCCGTAGCGTGGCACATCGCCAAGCAGAATGCTCTCCTGATAAGACTTAGGCTGGTCGCGGAACAAGCCCTCACTTGGAACGCTCACGACACGCACCGCAATACCATCCTTCTGCAACAACTCAGCACCCTCAACCAAGGTAGCAACCTCAGAGCCCGATGCCACCATAACAACCTGAGCCTTAGCCGAATCCATAACGACATAAGCACCCTTTGCGGCCTGCTTGGCCTCATCACGACGGCTGCAACTAAGCGCAGGCAATGTCTTGATATTCTGACGTGAAAGGATAAGTGCCACAGGACGCTTCTCCGACAGAGCACACTGCCAAGCAACCAAGGTCTCCTCAGCATCGGCAGGACGCAAAACGACCATCGAGCGCTCGCCGTGGTGGTTATGCAACTGCTCCATTAGACGAATCTGCATCTCGTGCTCGATAGGCTGGTGTGTAGGTCCATCCTCACCAACACGGAAAGAGTCGTGCGTCCAGATATATATCACCTTCAAGCGCATCAAAGCCGAGAGACGCACCGCAGGCTTCATATAATCAGAGAATACGAAGAATGTACCGCAGGCAGGGATAACACCACCGTGCAGCGCCATACCGTTCATAATACAAGCCATCGTGAACTCGGCAACACCCGCCTGGAAGAACTGACCTGTGAAGTCACACTTGGTGAATGCCTTGGTCTTTTTCAGGAAGCCGTCAGTCTTATCCGAATTACTTAAATCGGCCGACGCCACAATCATATTATCAACCTGCTCGGCATATACGCCCAGCATAGTAGCCGATGCGGCACGAGTAGCTATATTTGACTTTATCTCAACCTTGTTGTAGTCAATCTCCGGAAGGTCGCCCGACAGGAAGCGGTTGAGCTTGCGCGACAAATCCTTGTTCTCGGCACGCCACTGCGCTTCTATCTGCTTCATCTTCTCAACCCACATCTTCAACTCTATGCGACGCTTCTCGTAAACATCGGCTGCGTCGGCAAAAATCTTGAATGGATCCTCAGCGTCACCACCCAAGTTTTTGATAGTAGCTGCAAAATCGGCACCTGCACCCGACAGAGGCTGTCCGTGAGTAGAAATCTTCCCCTCGAAGCTCTCTCCATTGGCCGCCACAGCGCCCTTAGCCATAACAGAACGGCCTATGATGATGGTGGGCTGCTCGGTCTGTGCATTGGCCTCGGTGAGGGCTGCGCGCAACTGCTCAACATCGTTACCATCAACGCTGATTACATGCCAACCCCAAGCACGATACTTGGCCGCCACATCCTCAGAATCCACATCATCAACATTTGTCGATAGCTGCACATTGTTTGAGTCGTAGTACATAATAAGGTTAGCCAGACCCAAGTGACCCGCAATAC
The DNA here is from genome assembly GCA_045603645.1 of Alistipes sp. Lineage (GTDB taxonomy): Bacteria > Bacteroidota > Bacteroidia > Bacteroidales > Rikenellaceae > Alistipes. The sequence continues at coordinate 7,361 of JAZUMN010000056.1, forward strand.
GGCCTACACCCTGCGACACCTCCTCCTGGATAGCACCATCAGAGATAAACGCATAAGTCTTATGTGCCATCCACTCACCAAAGCGTGCCACCATAACACGCTCGGCAATAGCCGAACCAACGGCCATAGCGTGCCCCTGACCCAATGGACCCGATGTATTCTCTACACCGTGCATCACATCTACCTCGGGGTGACCTGGCGTGATGCTGCCCCACTGACGGAAGTTCTTCAAATCCTCCATAGTGTAGTATCCTGCCATAGCCAACACCGAATAGAGCATTGACGACATATGACCAGGATCAAGGAAGAAACGGTCACGGAAAGGATATGCAGGGTTCTCGGGGTCATAACGCAAGAACTCTGAGTACAGCAAATTGATGAAGTCGGCGCCACCCATAGCTCCGCCCGGGTGACCCGATTTGGCCTTCTCGACCATAGAGGCTGCTAAGATACGAATGTTATCAGCCGCCTTGTTGAGTTTTGAATTAGCAAACATATTTATAACTTATTGTTCATTTCCTAACTTTCAAGGATATACTCCTAATCCACAAAGGTAATATAATTATCTTAACTTACCTGTTTTAGCTCCAAAAAAATTGACCCTTCAAGCATTTTTTTCGCATACTCCAACGTAACCACAAACTCCTTGTCGCCCGAAGATGGAATCTCGTACATGGCATCCATCATAATCGCCTCACATATCGAGCGCAGACCTCTCGCACCGAGTTTGTATTCATCGGCTTTTGTCACGATATAGTCCAACACCTCATCATCAATACGCAGCTCGACATTATCCATCTCAAACAGGTGCTTGTACTGCTTGACGATTGCATTCTTGGGTTCGGTGAGGATCTTGCGCAACGCCTCCTTTGTCAAAGGGTGCATATATGTAAGCACAGGCAGACGGCCTACCAACTCGGGAATCAAACCAAACGACTTGATATCCTGAGGCTGGATGTACTTCATCAGATTCTGCCTGTCAATCTGCGCTACGCCCTGACTGCCGTAGCCTATGGTACGGGTGTTGAGTCGCTGGGCTATCTTCTTCTCTATGCCGTCAAAGGCTCCTCCGCAGATGAAGAGGATATCCTTTGTATTCACCTGAATAGCCTTCTGGTCGGGATGCTTTCTGCCGCCCTGAGGTGGGACATTTACTGTTGTACCCTCCAAAATCTTCAACAGAGCCTGCTGCACACCCTCGCCCGACACATCACGCGTAATGCTTGGGTTGTCACCCTTGCGTGCTATCTTATCTATCTCATCTATAAAGACAATACCTCGCTCGGCAGCCGCAACATCGTAATCGGCCACCTGCAACAGTCGCGAGAGGATGCTCTCCACATCCTCACCCACATATCCCGCCTCGGTCAAGACCGTAGCATCTACAATGGTGAAAGGTACCTTCAACACACGGGCAATGGTACGCGCCATAAGAGTTTTACCCGTACCCGTAGCACCTACCAGCACGATGTTTGACTTATCAATCTCGACCACATCATCAGCCCTGCGCTTCTGCCTGTCCAGGATTCGCTTGTAGTGGTTATACACCGCAACAGACATATAACGCTTCGCCTCGTCCTGACCTATGACATACTCATCAAGCACAGCCTTAATCTGCGCCGGCTTCATAAGTTGCTCCATAGTCATCTTCTCCGCAGGCTTCTTACCTTTGCCCTCGGTGAGTTCGCTCTCGACAAGCATCTGATGACCGCGCTCAACGCAGTTGTTACAGATATTTACTCCTCCCGCACCTTGGAACATCAACGCCACATCGCTACGCTTGGCACCGCAAAATGCACAGCAGTCCTCGCCCGAGTGCGAGCCTTTATGTTTTTGAGCCATATTCTAACTATTTATTATGCCTTGCAATCACCTGATCAATCAGACCATACTCCTTTGCCTCTATTGCCGACATCCAGTAGTCACGGTCGGCATCGTGCTCTATCTGAGCAATATCTACGCCTGAGTGGGCAGCAAGAATCTTATACAACTCCTGCTTGGTTCGCTGAATCTCGCGAGCTGTAATCTCAATATCCGACGCCTGACCCTGAACACCGCCCAAAGGCTGATGAATCATCACACGCGAGTGTGGCAATGCCGAGCGCTTGCCCACAGCACCCGCAGTCAGGAGCACAGCACCCATTGAGGCTGCCAAGCCCGTGCATATTGTCGATACGTCACACGACACAAGCTGCATAGTGTCATATATACCCAAGCCTGCCGACACAGAGCCGCCAGGAGAGTTGATATATATCTGGATATCCTTATCAGGGTCCGACATCTCCAAGAAGAGAAGCTGTGCCTGAATGATGTTTGCAGCATCATCATAGATAGGTGCACCGAGGAAGATAATTCTATCCATCATAAGGCGCGAAAAAACATCCATCGTGGCCATATTCAGCTGGCGCTCCTCGATGATTGTGGGTGACACATAACCCTGATGCGCAGAGTGGAAGTCGTGCAGTTTAAGACTGCTTATACCACAATGCAGGCGTGCATATTTTTCAAATTCGTTCATATTCTTCACTTGTTAAAAAACCAAAATTTGGACTCTGCAAACATTACGCCCAGAGTCCAAATTCTAATGTATTGTAACACACTTCTGCCCTTTTATATAGAAAAAGGTGTAGGAATGGACCTCGTTACGCCTCCTGCGCCAACTTGGCAAACTCCTCAGATGTTACGGCCTTGTTAGTAACCTTAATTTGAGTCTTAACGTACTCTACAACCTTCAACACGTAGAGCTTCTCGTAAATCTTCTGACCCTGCTCCTTATTTTCAAGAATCTGCTTTGCGAAGTTGGCAATCATCTCCTCTGGTGCCGATGGCATACCATACTGAGCAAACTGAGCCTTTGCAAACTCCTTAGCCTCAGCCTCAGCCTCCTGCTCGCTTACACGCAACTCGTAGGTCTGGATGAAGTGCTTCTGGATGTAGTTCCAGGTGAACATTTTGAGGAACGCATCGAAATCCTTCTCGATATCCTCCTTCGAGAACTTACCCTCGTTGATTACATACAACCAACGCTTCAAGAACTCAGCAGGCATCTGCAACGCAGCCTTCTCCATAAGGAAGTTGCGTACACGGATAGTAAACAGGTAATCAGACTCGCGACCCATCTCGGTCTCAATCTCGGCTGCGAGGAAGTTATCCAGCTCCTCCTCAGTAGTGATGTTGCCCGCAGGGAACGCCATCTTGAAGAACTCCTCGTTAAGCTCAGGGTTAGCGAACTGACGAATCTGCTTAATCTCCAAAGTAAACTTAGGGTTGATTGACGCCAGCTCCTCCTCCTTGACTTTGAGGATTGAAGCACGTTGTGAAGCCGACTTGTAGAGTTCGTTTACATCAACCTCCATCTTGTCACCTACCTTCTTGCCTACGAATGCTGCACGCTCCTCGTCCGACATTGAGATAAGACCAACGTAAGCATCATCAACCGAAATCCCGCCATTGTCCAACGCAACAGTCAAAGCCTCGTCCTTCTTTACCTTCTTAACCTCCACCAGACGGCCGTAGCGACGCAGGTAGTTGTCCTTGTAAGCCGAGAGCATCTTCTTGTCGGTCTTAATCTTGTTGTAAACAAGCTTATCCTCCTTTGTAAACTCTACCTCTACCTTTGGAGCCTCGCCAATCTCGAACATAAACTCGTGCTCGGTGTTGTTCTCGAAATCGAAGTCGCCCTGCTCATCCGATGGGATAACATCACCTACATAGTCGATACCCTCCTTCTGCAAATACTCGAATACCGAGTTTGACGCAATCTTGTAAGACTGCTCAGCAACAGCGCTCTTGCCGTACATCTTGCGCACTACGCCCATTGGCACCATACCGGGACGGAAACCTGGAATGTTAGCCTTACGCTTATACTCACGCAACATCTTATCAACAGCCTCGCTGTAATCCTTCTCGTTTACGAGCACCTTCAAAACCGAGGTACCCACCTCACGTTGTTCTCTTGTAATTTTCATAGTTTCTTCGTTATATTTTATTCGATTTTATCTCTCAAAGCTAAAACACAGAGTGCAATCACTCAATTTCGGAGTGCAAAGGTAATTAATTTTAATTAATTAGCGACGTTTTATCGTAAATTTATTACTCTTTCCTTGGGCGATACTCTCTTTTACGGTAAAGTTGGTCACGCAACTGAGGCTCAAAACCCGCCTCGCGGATGGCTTTCTGAATACCCTCGGCATCAAACGAGTTGTGTGCGCCGGCACTCGACACCACATTCTCCTCAATCATTATCGAGCCCATATCGTTGGCTCCGCTATGCAGCGCCAGCTGAGCCGTAGCCTTGCCCACCGTGAGCCACGAGGCCTGAATATTATCTATATTGTTTAACACCAGTCGCGAAACGGCTATCATACGCACATACTCCAACGGCGAGAAACGGGTCGTAACACCCTCAGCTTCAAGGCGTGTGCCCTCCGAGCGGAATATCCACGGAATAAATGCCACAAAGCCCCAGTTACCCTCGGGGCAGCGAGCTTGCAAGTCACGCACGGCGAGCAGGTGGTCTATCCTCTCGCGTCCACTCTCCACATGACCATACATCATCGTTGCCGAGGTGGGGAGGTTCATCTCGTGTGCCTGGTGCATAACATCCAGCCACTCCTGCACACTCGGCTTGGCGGGAGAGATATATTTTCTTACCCTGTCAACCAAAATCTCGGCTCCCGCACCGGGCAGGGAATCAAGCCCCGCAGCAACCAGACGCTCCAACGCCTCGCGGGTTGTTATGCCGCTAACCTTTGCTATATGAGCCACCTCGGGAGCTCCCAATGCGTGCAGACGCACCGAGGGATACTCTCGTTTAAGTTGCGAGAACAACTCCTCGTAGAACTCCACACCCAAACCAGGATGCAGACCTCCCTGCAACAAAAGTTGGTCGCCACCCAGAGCCAGCATACGCTCAATCTTGGAGCGATACTCCTCCATAATGGTTATAAACGCCTGCTCTGTCTGATGTGGCTTACAGTGAAAGTTACAGAACTTGCAGCCCGATATGCAGACATTTGTAATATTCACATTCCTATCAATCTGCCACGTCACAACGCAAGGGTCGGGCACAACCCTGCGTCGCACCTCATCGGCAACCTGTGCCAACCTTTCGAGCGGAGCCTCCTCCCACAGCCAATAAGCCTCCTCGGCAGTGAGTGTAGCCCTATCTCTGGCACGCGCAAAAATCTCCTCGCCCCTCATTAGCGTCGCTTGCTTACAATAAGTTGAAAATCAATCGTGCGGCGGCGCATATCAACACCCTTGACACGCACCCACACCTCCTCGCCAAAGGCTATGCGGCGACCCGACGCCCTGCCCACAACCTCAAAGCGGGCATCATCGTAATAGTAGTAGTCATCCTCAATATCGCGAAGGAAAGCCATACCCTCGATGTTGGTGTCGTTGAGCTCGACATATACGCCCCACTCGCTCATACCCGAGACGTGACCCTTGAACACCTCACCGACCTTATCCTTCATAAACTCCGCCATCTTATACTTGATGGATGCACGTTCCGCCTCCGAGGCTATCACCTCCCGCTCGGATGAGTGCACGCACAGGCTCTCCAACTGACGCTTGTCAGGCGACTTGCCGTCTTTAAGATAGCGCGCCAGCAGACGGTGCACAATCATATCGGGGTAGCGTCGTATGGGCGATGTGAAGTGGGTATAATACTTAAACGCCAGTCCGTAGTGACCTACATTGTCTGTTGTATAGAATGCCTTGGCCATACTGCGCACGGCAAGCGACTGAATGGCATTCTCCTCGGGGCGACCCTTGACCTCTGTGACGAGTTTATTTATAGCCTTCGCCACCGAGCGACCCTTCGAGGCCTTGAACTGGTAGCCGAACTTTAACACAAAGTCACGGAAGCGAGAGAGTTTCTCCTCATTAGGCTCATCGTGCACACGATATACCATAGGACGTTGCACGTGCTTGCCCGACACCTCGCGGAAAGAGCAGAACTCCGCCACCTTGCGGTTGGCGAGCAGCATAAACTCCTCTATGAGTTGATTGGACTCCTTCTGCTCCTTGGTATAGACACCCAGCGGCTTACCCTTCTCGTCGAGGATAAACTTAAACTCGGCGCGCTCGAAGCTCACAGCACCCGCCTTGAAGCGACGGCTGCGCATCTTCTGCGCCATATCGTTCAGCACCCCTATCTCGTCGGCATAATCTCCCACGCCTGTCTCTATGCGTGCCTGAGCCTCGGCATAGGTAAAGCGGCGGTCGGAGAGAATCACCGTGCGGCCAAACCACTCATCTATCACCTCAGCATCCTCGTTAAGCTTAAAGACTGCCGAGAAGCACAACTTCTCCTCGTTGGGGCGCAGTGAGCACAGCTCATTGCACAGCCTCTCGGGCAGCATAGGCACAGTCCTGTCAACCAGATATACCGATGTTCCTCGCTCCTGAGCCTCGCAATCGACAACAGAGTCGGGTCGCACATAGTGCGTAACATCGGCAATATGAACTCCTACCTCCCACACACCATCTTCCAGCTTTCTGACCGACAACGCATCGTCAAAGTCCTTGGCATCGGCAGGGTCTATCGTAAAGGTTGTCACCGAGCGGAAATCCCTGCGCTGGGCAATCTCCTTCTCGTCAATCTTGGCGGAGATGGCATTTGCGGCCTGCTCAACCTCCTCCTCAAACTTATACGGCAGGTCGTACTCCGCCAATATGGCGTGCATCTCGACATCGTTGTCGCCCTGACGACCCAGCACATCTACAATAACACCTCGTGGCGACCTGTCGCCCTCGCGCCAATCCTCTATGCGGAAAACAACCTTGTCGCCATCCTTCACTTCGGGATACAACTTGCGCTGGAAGAAGATATCCATCGGCAACTTGCGCGAGTCGGGGCGCACAAAGATAGCTGCGCGGCTAACCTCGGCAACACCTACATATTGACGTTTGCTGCGCTCCAAGACCTTGGTGATAGCACCTTCGGGGTTGTCACCCTCACGATGGGGCTGGCGTTGCAGCACAACCTCCACCCTATCGCCATCCAGAGCGTAGCGTGTATTACGTTGATTTACATATATCTCTGTGTCGAGTTCTTCAACCCTGACGTAAGCGGCACCCGACGCTGCCAAATCGACAACGCCCTCGTAATGAGGCAGCTGCGAAGACGATAGTTGAAACTTATCGCGGCTGCGGCGTTCTACAACGCCACCCTCAACCAGAGCTTCAACAATGTCGCGCACCATATAGCGGCTATCTCTGCTATTGCCACCCGATGCCGAAGCCAACTGCTTCAACGAGAACTCCCTGTCGGGGAACTCCCTGAACATATTTAATATGAAAGCCGACCTAAGGCTCATAGAATCTGCGCGCGACGACTTCTCGCGCGAATCTTTTCTTCTTTTTTGTCCCATAATATTACTTGTTTAAGAGACTCAGTGCCAACTGATACATAAACTCCTCGCCTACATCCAAAGCCTTCTCGTCGGGCAGGAACATCGCCGTATGCGACCTACCCGAAGCCTGACCCACGCCAAGGCGGTAGAATACTGAGGGGTATATTTGTGTGTAGTAACCAAAATCTTCCGCCGTAGGGCGCATATCCAGGTCCTTGACCTTAAAGCCGCGGCTCTCGGCCAGAAGCATAGCCTCGTAGGTGAGTTGCACGTTGTTCTCAACACAAGGGTAACCGTGGCGGATATCCACCTCGACATCAACATCGTACTTATACTCAACCTCCTTAGCCACATTGGCAATCATATCCTTGATGCGGGCACGCAGCTTCTCGCTAAACGTGCGCATCGTACCCTGACACGTAGCCTCTTCGGGGATGACGTTTGTTGCTCCGTCAGCCACAATCTTGCCTATCGACACCACGCAATCGTCGCTGTTAAAGGCATTCAGACGCATAACCAGGTCAGCTATTGCCACCACCGAGTCCTTGATGCGGCAGCGCATAGCGGCGTGACCACCAACACCCTTGACCTTAAAGTGCAGCTCATCAGTCGAGGCCATAAACTTACCCGGGCAGAAGCCTATCTGACCAACCTCCAAGTCGGCATCAACGTGCTCACCCACCACAGCTACAACATCGTAGTCCTTGAACGGTTCCTCCTCCAAGACATACTTCGCACCACCCGGATTACACTCCTCACCGGGCTGGAACACGCCAAACAGCGTACCCTCAAAATCGGGGTTTGCCTGCAAACGTTTGAGCACCCCATACAGCACCGCAGCGTGGCAGTCGTGACCGCAGCCGTGCATCACGCCCTCAATCTGAGACGCCCACTCAACACCTGTCTTTTCGCAGATGGGCAGTGCATCGATATCGGCACGCAGCACCACGCATCGCTTCAAGTTGCCGCGACGGCCCTCAATGCGCGCCAGCACTCCCGTCCTGGCAATTCTCTGGTGCTCAATACCCAGAAGCGACAGCTGCTCTGAGATAAAGTCTGCCGTATGATGCTCCTCGAATGATAATTCGGGATGCGCATGTAACGCTCTGCGAAACTCTCTTGTATCCATAGTTACTAATATTTTCTTGGTCGCCAACGCGCCACCGAGCGCGCCAACAGTTCATTATGTGCAGGTGTAGTACCACAACATCCACCCACGAGATTCAGGCTGCCCGCACGCGCCAGCCTATCGAGTGGCTTAACAAATTGCGAAGCGCTCTCGCCACGCGTTGCGCACGCAGGATAGAGTATCACGGGCAACTTACACTCCGACAATAGAACCTGCATCGCCACCTCCATCTGCTTGGCTCCCATCGAGCAGTTAAAGCCCACAGCAGCAAGTTCCGATAGAGGTACCTCCTCCACAAACTGCTTAATCGTAGCACCGCTTGCCACCCTGCCTTCAAGACGAGAGAGAACAGCCGCAAGAATTATAGGCATCTCTGCCGACTGCTTACGCACCTGCTCAACGGCGACCTGCACATTCCGGGCATCCATAGCCGACTCCAACAATATCATATCTACGCCACCATCTATCAGGCCCCTGATTTGTGTGGCATACGCCTCTGCCAATTGCTCTGCTGTGGTGTCACTTGCAAGGGTTATGTTGCGTGACGTAGGGCCTACCGCCCCCGCCACAAAGCGAGGATGCTCCGTAGTAGAGTATATCTCCACCGCACGGCGCGCCACCTCGGCTCCTGCACGCGACAACGCGTAAGAACGCTCCTGCAAACCATACTCCGCCAGACTCAGTGCATCGGCACAAGTGGTATTTGTGGTGATGATGTCGGCACCCGCTTGAAGGTATGCCTCGTGCACCGCCTTGACAACATCGGGCTCGGTGAGGTTCAGCTCCTCCAATGCTCCACTCCTGCCCTGAGCCATCAGAACGGTACCCATAGCACCATCCAGCACCACTATCCTGCGTCTTAACTCCTTTGCAAAATCCATATTACTGCTTTATTATCTCCACCTCGAAGAGTTTATCCCAACGCTTGCCCGTGAGGAAGATTCTCTTCCCTGCATTATCGTAGGCGATACCATTGAGCACATCCAGCTCGTCGGTCATCTCCACCTTGGAGAGCAACGGGCTGCAATCGACAATACCCTCAACAACGCCCGTTTCAGGGTTTATAATCATTATGTAGTCGGTGGTATATACGTTTGCCCAAATCCTGCCGTCTATCCACTCCAACTCGTTGATGTAGTCGACCACCTCGCCACGCAGCGTCACGGGAATCTTCCTTTCGCGCTTGAAAGTTGCGGGGTTTAGCTTTGTGATGTAGGATGTTCCGTCCGACATATAGAGGCTCTCGCCATCACTTGTCAGACCCCAGCCCTCACCCGTATAGCGGAAATCCTTAACTCGCTTGCCCTGCATATTATAGACGTGAGCAATGCCGCTGGTCCAGGTGAGCTGGTAAATCTTATCGCCAAGCACCGTTATACCCTCACCAAACTCCGAGCGAGGCAGGCTCGCCAGCACCTCAACAGCACCACTCTCCAAATCTCCTCTCAGCAAGCGCGACTCACCCCACTCGCCTGTACCTTCCCACATCACCCCATCGACATACTGCAAGCCCTGCGTGTAGCTATCCACGCTGTGAGGATAAACATTTCTCACACTTACAGTATAAAAATCGGGTTGCACAATTTGAGGTGCGCCCTCAACTCGTTTTATCTGGCCTCCGCACGAGAGCAGGAAGAGTAGCAATGCTAATATCAGCAACAATCTTTTCATACAAATATATCTTTCGATGCACTATTAAAAACTAAACTTGGCACCCACGATGCACTGCGCCGAGTCGGTATAGTAATTAAGCCACTCATAGAGCTTGCCACCCGTAAGGTTACGACCCTGGGCAAACACCGCCCAGCTGTCGTTTATGCGCCACTCTACATCTACGCCGAGGTTAATCGTATTACGCGTTGTGGTTGCGACATAGCTATACACCACTCCATCGGCCGTCTGCTCCTCCTTGCGGGTCATCCACTTTATGCCGCCCTGATACTCTACATCCACACCGGCAGATAGTTTGCGACCCGTATATTGCAGCCTGACATCCAGGTCGAAGTTAGGGCGGCTGCTGTAAAAATCATCATAGTTCTCCCACACATAAGCGCCCACATCAACCTGTGCCAGGAACCAACCAGAAGGGCGGAAGACAATGTTTCCATTCAGGCGCAGGCTGTGTTGATATGCCAACTTGAAGAGATAGTCAGCTGTCTCGCTACTATTATACCAATATGCGTGGTCGGAAGCAATAGATAGCTCGGCGGCGATATTATATGAGAACACACCTTTGCCGACATTGCCACCAATACCGAAACGCCCGTTGTAGAGAGCCTCGTTAGGTACAGCAAGCAGCATCTCAACCAACTCCTCTGAGGGCTTAATATAGGGATTCTCATACGACAGCGCAGCAAAGTCGTGCCGTTTAATGCCGCCATCAATCTCCAAGTATGGAGCAAACACCTGTCGTTTATTGCCCCACATCATACGCAGGTAAGGGAATACGCGGTGAGGCGATGAGGTAAGGTCGCTGACCTTGTCATAGTAATAATCGGCACCGACAACAAAATCAAGGCGCTTACGCTCAAAACCATAGCGTGCACCCGCCATTACGATATTGTTCTTGTACGCAGCGAGAGCCTTCTGTCCATAAGCCCCCTCAAAGCCGGCGTGAATCTTAAAGTTCTTCTTACCCACAGCCACCTTTGCAAAGAGGTTTGACTGGTTGAACCTGCCTGCATCCTGCACCTCGGCCCGATTTCCATAGAGCTTACCACCCACCTCGACATTAAAATTCCAACGGCTGAGGTTGGTGAAATCGTCGCCTATGCGAATCTTGCCATTCACATCACCAAACTCTATGCGCTCGCCCGTTGTGGGATATCGATGACGCAGGATATGATTTCCGTAAATGTCAACCTCCAACAGACGACGACCAACGAACAACCCTGCACGGCCACCTATGCGGTTATTGAGCTGCGAGGTGTGAGCCGACACTTTGGTTACGTCATCCAAAGCCTTGCGGTTGCGATAGTCGCCCCAATGGTTTGCATAGGCCATAGCGTAGCCTCTGTCCTTGCGGTAGGTTGCCACATAAGCATCTGCCTCGCTGGCAAAGGGCACCCCTGCCGCAGCCTTGACATAGAGCGTGCGTGAGCGTACAAAATCCCAATAAGCTATCGTTGCAGGCTTGAAATTCTCGGTCATAAGTGAGGTTGAGTAACTGCGTGGTGTGAAGGTGTAATCCACCTCGGGGCGCATCATAACCGTATCGGTCATATCGGGGACAATGGCCAACTTTTGTGCCGCAGCTACACTTGGAGTGTAGTTCTTCTCAACATCCACCTGCTTGGCGACCTGCGCCTGTGCAAGGTGCAGGAACGAGAAGGTTACAAGGATGTATGTTATCACTCTTTTCATTGCTACTCCATTTTAGATATTTTCAACTTTGCCTCCTCTACAATGCCGTCGTCGGCAGGCGAATAACCATCGACCACACTCTGATATGTGGCGCGGGCCTGGAACGCATCGCCTCTGTCAAGATATATATCGCCCAAAAGGATAAAGGCCTTCGCCAGCCAATAGTTGTGTGGCGTATTGCTGTCGGAGAAGGCGTAAACCATCTTTTCAGCTTTGTCGTAGTGCTTGGCCTTATACTCCTGCTCAATCATACGGAAACGAGCCTCGGCACCCTCTACGCTCTTAACCTCGGCACTCAGCACCTTAAACACCGCCATAGCTGCCGCCTCGTCGCCACGCCTGAGCAGTGCGTGAGCCTTGGCATAACGGGCCTTGCGACGGGCTATGTCGGTTATAATGTCGAACTTCTCTACATCATCTGCCATCCTTACTATACCCTCATCATCGGCATATTTCAGCGTCGAAGCCACATATCCCGATGCCGAGCTCTTGCGTAGGGCTGCATCCGACGTAACATCATACAACTGACGGTACGCCTCTGCTGCCTGCTGCCACTTCTGAGACTTGTAACACATCGACGAGAGCTTTTCGAGCACACGCTCCAAGTATTGTGTCCTACCCTGTGCGGCAAGCTCCGAGAGCGTCGCAATGGCCTCCTCGTCGTTGCCGTTGCGTATGTGGCAGTCGCTGAGGAAGAACAAGGCGTCATTGCGGTAATGGCCTTTCTCGTAGTTCTTCAAGTAATTATCAAGACTCACAGCCGCCTCCCGGGTCTTATCGCTAAGGTAGAGCTTCTGCGCCGCAGCGTACGACAGCGAGTCACGAGTCATAAGGCTCATATCACCACCGACACCTGCCTGCTGAGCATAGTCGAAGTACGCATCGGCATTGCCGTTATCGACATATATCTCGCGAATGCCCTGCAAAGCACTCTTCGAATGAGCGGAGTGTGGTGCCGACTTAACGACCTTGTCGTAATACTCCAACGCCTTATCCTTCTGCCCCAGGTTCATATACGCAAGACCTAAGTCCGACAGCGCCTGCGTGTAGTACTGCGAGGAGGGGTACTGCTCGACAAAGCTTTCAAGCTTGCGTACGCCGTTGCTATACTGCTCGGCAGCGATGTACGTCTTGCCCAGCTCGTAGAGCGCATCATCGACGTAGTCGCCACGATTGGCCTGCACGATTGCCGTTAGCGAGGCAATCTTCGCCTCACGCCTATTCTGTACACCCTGGGTTATAGCCCTTTGATATTGGGCATAATAACCCTCTACGCCACCGACTGCTACGCTCTTTTCGTAACACCCGACAGCGGCGTCAAACTCTCGTTTGGAGTAGTGTATGTCGCCACGGCGGTTCATCGCATCGGCATAGTATGAATCTCTTGCCGCATAGGATGCCAGGAACGAGTCAAACGAGCGTGCCGCAAGCGACATATCGCCATCGTTGAAGTAGCAGTAGCCCGCATTATAATGTGCCATAGCATACTCGTTTGAAGACTTGGGTGCTCGACCCAGAAAGTTCTTGTATCGTTGCAGAGCCTCCTTCTCGCGACCGCTTGCATAGGCGACCTCACCCAGCCAGAACGATGCCAGAGCACTATACTTGGCATTACCGCCCGAGTTCATCGACTCACGCAGCGCCTCCTCGGCAGCCTCCAAGTCGCCGGCAGCGTAGGCCTCCAAGCCATTGAAGTAGGCTATCTTCTGCAACGCCAGCATAGCCTCTCCGTCAGGGTTGGGCAGAGCCCTTATTGCACGGTATGCCTCGTTGTAATTCTTCGAGTTGTAATATGCAGCTATGAGGAGTGTACGGGCATCTGCCGTGCGCTCCGACTGCGGATAACTCTCCACATATCGGCTCAACACATTTATAGCCTCATTGAAGCGGCCACCGCCTAAGTCATACTGCAACTTGCCGTAGTTAAAGAGTGCATCTTCAGCTATGGCGGCATCATACTCGGCACTCGACGCCATAGCAAACGAATACATTGCGTTGACCCTGTCGCCCGCACGCAGGTAGCAGTCCGCCAGGTGATACGACGCATTCTGCGTAAGCATATCGTCAGCACCACACACCTCACGCAGGTAAGGCGCAGCCTCGGCGTAGAGAGCCTGGCGATGCAGCGAGTAACCCATAACATAGTTTTCAACTCTGCCCATTGCGCCTCCTGCCGACTTATAACGGGTCATATAATCTACCGCCTTGGCATACTCCGAGAGTTGAAACCACGACTCCGCCATCATACGGTTTATCTGCAACGCCTGCTCGGGAGTGGTCTTGTCTATAAGAGCGTCACCCTGCTCAACGACGGCCTGATACTTACCCTCCTTAAAATCAATCTGCATCACATAGAAGGGCATCAGCTCGCCATATTGACCATCACCGAGCAACGAGCTGAAACCTCTGCGCGCCACATCCCACTCACCTCGCGTATAGGCCATATAGGATTTGTAGTAGGTTGCGTGTGGGGCATATTCGCTCTTTTCATCTATGCGGCTCAGGTAGCTCTCCGCCGTGTCATAATCGCCACCCTGAAAGGCTATGTAACCCATTCTGAGGTCGTACTTCTCACGTTGCAGGGGCGACAAGGCCTTGTAATTAACCTTCGACAGTTCCGCCTTGGCAAGCGTATTATCCTCACCCATACACGCCAGCGTCGCCACGGTAAACTGCACCTCATTTGAGTATGTTGAGCCCTGGTACTTGGTAAGGAAATTACGCAGGCGCTCCTCAGAGTCCTTCATCTTCAACTCTGTATCGCACAATGCCACATAGTAATCTATGCGTTCAATGAAGTGGCGGTCGGTCGTTGGCGACAACCTATCTCTTACGGCAAGCAACTCGGCGCGAGCCTCTATGCAATGCCCGAAGTTATACAACGATATGCCTCGCTGAATTATCTGCTCGGTGTCGGGGGCCTGTGCCCACAACTCGCCACAAGCGAGGAACGACAGCAACACGACAAATATTGATACTCTTTTCTGCATCTTCTTTCTCTGATAAATTATCGTACAAAGTTACAATTTTACTGCGAACTACACAATATTAGGAACGATTATTGTCGGCAGAAAATTGTGATATTCGTGCCAACCTACTGATCAGGCATGAAATTTTATAAATTTCATAACTCTTTTAACGGATGAATACAAGCAAACAAAAGGTCACCGTCGAACTTTGTGACGGCAAATTCTGCCTCGCCAATAATGGCTCGGCAGATAAACTCAACCCCAAAGCGCTACTGCTGTGTGCTACGGCCAAGTGTGCAGGACTGACAATTATGGCACTACTCGAAAAGAGCCAGATCGCACCAAAAAGCATGGAAATTACTGTCGAAGGAGAGCTCAACACCCCTACCCTGCGGGGCGACAGCATCTACCTGAATTTCGATGTCATCTATCATGTAGAGTGCAAACGCTTGGAGGACCAGGATAAGGTGTCGCTGGCCGTGGAGCGGGCGCAGGAGAAGTATTGCGGTATGGTCGCCATGCTACGCAAGATTGCTCCCGTATCGCATGTCATCGATGTTGTCAGCACCGAGACCATTGAGGCTTAAAAGTTGAGGTTGTCCAGCAAGTTTCAAGGACAACCTCTTTTTCTGGGCGCAACTAAGGATTGCAAGGAGAAGAGTAACGCCAAAAACCATTTTCATTGGCCCCCTAAACCCTAAAAAACGTGTAGAATTGAGGAATTTCAAGGCTTTCGCAGTCCGAGCAACCGGAATTTACTTTTCGTAAATGAGGATTGCAAGGAGAAGAGTAACACCGAAATTACCAATTATACACGTTTTTTTTTACCGGGCTGTTATACGCATATACGCCGACCACGCAACAGCATAGTTATAACGGGCTGTGATGGCATTGGTGTAAATCTGTATCCAGCTTATCTGCGCCTGCAACACATCAAGGAGAGTCGCCTGCCCTGCCTGATAGGAGTAGGTGGAGATGGAGAGGTTGCGACTTGCTATATCGACATTTCTGAGTGACGACTGCATCTGCGAATAGCTGCTCAGCAGAGCACTCCACCCATCCGCCTCTTCGAGGGATATATCCTCGTGTAGATTTTCGAGGTTAATCTCCTGCAACTCAACATTGCGGCGTGCCGCAGCCACGGCGTGCCTACGCTCGCCCCAATGAAAAATCGGAACACTTACACCCACAACCAACGCTCCATCGAGGTAGGTCTTAGCCGAAAAATTGGGAGAGAAGGTCTGCCACGAGCCGCTTACACCCGCCTTTAACGAAGGATTATATGAGGCTCGCGCCAACCGGACACCATACTCGGCGACATTGACACTCTGCTCCGCCACCCTTACATCGGGGCGACGCTGAATAATCTCGCCAAATGTGATGCGTGTGGGCATAGCCAGGCTGTCGATAATGGAGTTGGTAAGCACCACTGTCAGGGTATCGCTCTCACGGCGCAGGTTGTTAAAGCGGTGAATGGCTGCATCGTAATTGTTCTTAATCGCTATGCGAGAATACTCGGCATCACTCAGGCGAGCCTCAACCTGCAACACATCACCACGGGGCACATAACCCTCACGATAACGCTCCTGCACAACATCATATAGCGAGCGGATAATATTCACATACTCGTCGGTGGCGGCCAGGTAGAGCTGCATAGCCGACACCCCCCAATAGGCATCATCGGCAGCAAAGCGCATATCGAGCATTGCCTGCTCCTGGTTTTGCTGCGCTATGGAGTAGCGGGCAAGCGACTGTCGGTAGGCGGCTCGCACCCTGCCTCCGGCATATATAATCTGCTCGATGCGTGGTTCAACACTAAAACCCCACAGGTCGGCACCATCGCTGCGTCTGAAATCTGTGGTAAAGGAGCCCTCGGCTGAGAGCTTAGGCAGAAAGTTAGTGCGCTCCACACGGCTCTGCGCAAGAGTGCGCTCACTCTCAACCACCGCACTCTGCACCTCCAAACTGCGTTTAAGCACCACTTCGCGATACTCCTTGATGGATATCTGCGCCGATGCCGACAACGAGAGCATCACAGCGCACAACAGACTATATCTTCGCATATTTTTCACTTTTCTCATCATTCCTTTTTACTCCGTGCACAATAGCATAGGCCACAGGCAACACTACCATAGTCAATAAGGTGGCGACAAACAATCCACCCATAATCGTCGCCGCCATACTTGCAAACAACGAGTCAAAGAGCAGCGGCACAAGAGCCAATATCGTCGTGAGCGACGCCAGCGACACGGGCAC
Source organism: Alistipes sp. (assembly GCA_045603645.1). Taxonomy (GTDB): domain Bacteria; phylum Bacteroidota; class Bacteroidia; order Bacteroidales; family Rikenellaceae; genus Alistipes. Next base: position 24,442 of record JAZUMN010000056.1, read on the forward strand.
CAGACGTTCACGCGTAGCCATCACCACAGCCTCATAAGGGGGTACACCTTCGGCTCTGCGCTCACTTATGGAACTGACCAGAATAACCCCGTTTTTGATATTCATACCCACCAGGCCCAGCAGTCCCAGCAAAGAGAAGAAGTCAAACTGATTACCCGTTATCACAAGTCCCAGGACAACGCCTATGAAGATGAGCGGCGTCATCAGCAGAATGATTATCGGGTCGCGGAAGTTATCAAAGAGCAGTATCAGCAGCACAAACATCAGTATCAGAGCAAGGGGCAGATTTTTCGCAAGCGCCTCGTTGGACTCTGCCTGCGACTCCTGCTCGCCAAAGATTTTCATCCTGTATCCTTCGGGCAACACAACCTCACGAGCAACGCGTGACTGTAACTTTTTAAGCGCGAGAATAGTGTTTTGTCCCTGACGGGGATCGCACTGAGCCTTCATCACACGCTGACGGTTATAGCGTTTCACAACACCCCCGCGAAAGTCGAACTTAAAGTCGCTGCTCGCCTGCTCAATTGAATAGACCCTGCCGCCCTGCGAGAATATAGGCATAGATTGCAGGTTCGAGAGGTTATACTCCTCAATATCATCATCTTTGAGCAGTATGGGCATAACCTCATCGCCACGGCGGAACTCCCCCAGCGGATAGCCATCGGTGGCAAGGGTTATCCACTGCGCCATACGCGAGCGTCCTACGCCTATGCGCTGACCCTTGGTCTGTGAATATACGGGCTGCCACACGGGTATTCTGTTGCCCCAGCTGTTGCGCACATTGGTCAGCTCTGGCATCTGCCACATAATACGCTCCACCTGTCCCGCAAGGTGCAGCAGCGTATCGACATTGCGCCCTATAAAGCCTATCTCGATGGTGGCATCGGGCACGGGCGAGAGCTTAAAGAGCGAGGAGCGCAGCCACACATCGGGATAACTCTCGGCGACATAATCATCAAAGCGTTGCTTTACAGCCTTGGTCTGACGTTTATGTTGCACCTCAACAAGCAGATTTCCGAAGTTGGGACGTGGTGCCACACTTCCACTTGCCAGATAATAACGCAGCGGCGAGGAGCCTGCCGTAGTTGACACCCTCACAACCTCGGGCTGTGCAAGAAGCCAACGACTCATACTATCGAGGCTGCGCTGCGTGAAATCAACATCATATCCCTCGGGCAGAATTATATCGGCACGGAAATAGGGCTTGTCAATTTGCGGAAAGAAGTTCTGCGGCATACGACCCATAAGCACCACAGCCCCGACAAACAAAGCCACAACACCCACAATAAGCCACCCACGAAGTCCAAGCAGCCGTTCCAGCAGACGCCCGAACCACTCATAACCCTTTGCGGCAGATTGTGGCGACGACATATGGCGCATCATACGCTCGCCCATCATAGGTACCTGACTCAACGCCAGCACCCAACTGAGCAGAAGCGAGAGTGAGATGACGATAAACAACGGCTTGACAATCTCGGCAACAGACGACGGCGCCAAGTATAGCGGCAAAAAGGATATGATGGCTATGAGTGTAGCGCCCAGCAAGCCCCACATAGGGGCATTGGCTCCCGCAATAAAGGCTCTCTGGGAGTCTATGCCACGCGCCATACTTTTTTGTGCATTATCCACAACCACAATGGCATTATCGACCAGCATACCCATAGCAATAATAAAGCCTGCCAGCGAGGTGCGGTTTATGCCCTCGCCCATCATATACATACATAGCATACTGCCGCCTATGGTAAATATCAGCGACGAGCCTATCAGCACACAACCTCGAAGCCCCATAGCAAGCATAATTACCAATATCACTATCGCCACCGATTCCAGCAGGTTGAGCATAAAACCAAGGTTGGCCTCGCGTGCAATCTCATCCTCGGGATAGAGTGCCACAAACTCCATACCCACAGGCATCTGCCCAGTAAGCAGACGTATCTCCTCATTAACCTTTGCGCCCAACTTAACCACATCGACACCCGCCGCAGAGGATATACCCACACCCACGGCACGCAGCCCATCGACGTGCATAATAACCCTCGGCGGAGACTCATATCCCGACTCTATACGGGCAATATCGCCCAGGCGAAACTGTCGCCCGTCGGAGGCTATGAGCAACTGATTGGATATGTCGGCAATGGTATTATAGACACCCGTTTCAAGCACCATAATACGCATATCGCCCGCCGCCACATCGCCCGCCTTCACGACATCGTTCTGCTGCGCTATCATAGCCACTATCATCTCGGGCGTAATGGAGAAGTTTGCCAGCGTCGATTTTGTGATGTAGATATTCACCACGGGCTGCTGCTCACCCATCAGAGCAACCTTCTGCACACCCTCAACAGCCACAAGTCGGGTCTTTATCTGCTGCGCCCAGCTGCGTATCTCGTCCCACGAGAAGCCCTCGTCGGCAACCAGTCCGTAATAGAGCCCATAGACATCGCTAAAATCATCATTCACAACCACATCGCTTGCCCCCGCAGGCAGTTGTGGAGAGATGTTGCTTACTTTGCGGCGCAGTTCATCCCACAGCTGAGGAATCTCACGGGCAGGTGTCCCCGACTCTAACTCAACGACTATGCGCGAGGAGCCGTAGTAGGACTCGGAGGTGAGTTTTTTCACTTTACGCATCGTCTGCAACTCACGGGCTATGGGCTCGGTGATGAGCTGCTCGACCTCGTAAGGTGTAGCACCAGGATAGTTACACGTCACAACAGCACTCTTCAAGACAAAGGTAGAGTCCTCCTTCTTGCCCATCCTGTCAAACGACCATATGCCACCCACCACAAACAACGCCAGCACAAACCACACAATGCTATGGTGGCGTATAGAGTAATCCGATAACGACATAGCTTTTATTTTATGATTTTGACCTCCTCGCCCTGCTGCAAGCGATAGACACCCGCAACAACAATATCCTCACCCTCGGCAACACCCGACAGCACCGTCACCATATCACTGCCAAATAGCGAGCCCAACTCAACCGCACAACGCTCGACTCTGTTGCCTGCGACGACACGCCAGACATAGGTGCCACCCTCAGCGGGTGCATATACCGCCGTGAGAGGTATTGCCACAAGGTTGGAGTGCGACTTCGAGGCACGAATCGTAACCTGACAGGTCATACCTGGTGTGAGGTGAAAGCTGTGAGTCTGCTCCTTCGACAGTTTCAACGACACGGGAAAGCCCGAGGCATCGGAGGCTGTCTTGGCATAAGTGTCGAGCCGTGCCGTGAAGCGATGGTCGGGATAGTTGTCGAAGCGCACATAGTAGCGGGTTGTTGAGTCCGAGAGCAGGAACATACTCCGCTCCGACATCGTAAACTCTACCGTAGTACTTACGGGATTAACAAGCCTGAGGATGGTCTGACCCGCATTTACACGCTGAAAAGCATCAACATAGGTGCGCTCGACAACGCCGGCAAAGGGGGCGCGCAACTTCGTTTCGCCAAGCAAGTCTTTCGAGTTCTCATACTTCGAGCGTGCCTGCACAAACGCAGCCTCGGCACTCTCCACCTCCTGCTGCGACACTGCATCGTGTTCCAACAGACGGCGCATACGTTCATACTGCGACAATGCACGCTCATACTGCGAACGGTCGGAGGCTACCTGCAACTCAACATCGCGGGCATCGAGCCTCGCCAGCAGCTCGCCTCGGCTAACCATCTTACCCTTACTCACATCCACACTCGCCACCTGACCCGAAATCTTGAACGCCAGCATTGTGGCATCATCGGCAGTAGCCATCCCCGCAAAGTCGCGCTCTACAAAACCAACGCCCTGCACCTTGGCAACCTTAACCGTGCGAATGGGGGCTTCATTCCTCTTTGCATCTTTATTGCACGCCGAAAACAGAAACAAAAAAGATAGTATTAAAACTGTTAGTCTGCACATAAACAAAAAAATTGACCTTCGAAGATTCAAAGGTCAATTTTTATACCAAACTATGGCTGTTGCCCAATTTGTTACAAACTAATATTTCGACAATTATATTTAGCCTCTATAATGCCATCCGACAGCACCACCACACCATTTTCGGCACGCAGCATAGTCTTCATAACCGTAGCATCTATGTTGTAACATCTGACGGCCTCCCCACCTCCAAAGTCCTGCCATGTCACCTCTCTTAAAGGCTCGGGCGTAAGACATACAACAAGAGCCGACTCCTGAGCGGCACGCCCGACAACCTTATGCAGATTTTGCTTGCAGCCTTCCGACAACTTACTGAGCGTGGTTACACATATCATATACACCTTGCCCGGGCGGGTGAGGATATCTTCCGTCACATTGCCCTCGGCATCCGATATCGAGAACTCGCTTACAAGGGTCTGGATGGGCGATATCTCATTGTCAATACGCGTCTCGACCCACTCCCATTTCTTCTCATTCTGCCACTCCTTGTCATCTATCGAGAACTCCCTGAGGCGGCCCGTGCGGCGGTTACGATACACCAGCACATACTCCTCCTGGAGCATATCCTCGCTACCTGTGTCGTGCTGCGACTGAATCATCTCATATATATTTGCACCCTTCTTATAAGGGAGGAAGTCTATCAGCGGCAAGGTATAGTAGCACCACACACCAATACCCATCGAAAGCGTGCAGAACAGACACGCCAGCAACAACTCATTACGCTTAAAGACGAGTATCTTATCGTGACGATAGCGCCACCAGATGATAACTACCAGCGGCATAATGAGCAGATTCTTGAAGAATGTAGCCCACGGCGAGAGTTTCAGCACATCGCCAAAGCAACCGCAATCCTCAACGGGTATCCACGTAGCACTCAGGAATGTGAGCACGGTGAAGAACGACATCGACACCAGCGCAAAGATTGACACCAGTCTTATGCGCACCCTGAACAGCAGCATCAAGCCCATCATCAGCTCAGCACCACACAGCCATATAGAAAAGACCATAGCCGCAGGCGATAGCCACTCCATACCGTAAATCGAAAGGTACTCATTCACTTTCAGAGCCGTGCCCCACGGGTCGATGACCTTGACAAAGCCCGAAAATATAAAGACCAGCGCCACCAAAAAGCAGCTCAGTGCCGATATAAGTTTCAACCTCCTCGACGCCATTACTCACTCTTTTTATGCGACTTTACGACCTGCATTATGCGGTCAAATATCTCCTCGGGAGAGGCCATCTCCCCTGCCTGCGTTGTGCAATCAACAACATACATATCCTTGTCGCACTCCGCAGCGTCGATATACACCTGACGCACAGCACGCTGCAAATCCATCGACTGCTCGTGTATATCATGCTTGCCGTGCAGATACTCTCTGTCGTCGCCCGTGCGCTGCTCGGTTAGTTTACGCTCCGTGAAGGCAAAAGGCACATCAAGGAAGAGCGACAGGTCGGGCTTGGGTATTGCAAAGTAATCGTATTCAAGACTCAAAATCCAACGGCGCAGTTTTTCGCGCTCAGCCGCATCCTGCAACTTGGCGCACTGATAGCCCACGTTGGAATACACATATCTATCGACAATAACAACCTTGCCCTCGCCAAGCCAGCCTTGAATCATTCTGGCCGCATCGCGTCTATCCTCGGCATACAGCAGTGCCACAACATAGGGGTCCACCTGCTCAATTGAACCAAGCTCGCCACGCAGAAAACGCGCTATCATATCGCCAAAAAATGGAGCATCGAAACGTGGAAAATGCAGATACTCACTCTCCACACCCTGCTGTGCAAACATCTCACGCAACTTGGCTATCTGCGTCGATTTGCCGCAGCCATCTACACCTTCAAGTACTATGAACATAATTTATTGTTGGTTTCTTATCTATTTCAACATTCTCACGGCACGCTCCACACCTCTATGCAGAGCCTCCATATCCTCACGGGTGTTGTACATAGCAATCGAGGCCCGACACATACCCGTAACGCCATAATGCGTCATAACAGGCTCGGCGCAGTGCTGTCCCGTGCGTACGGCTACACCCAGCTTATCGAGAATCATACCCACATCGTAGTGATGTACGCCCTCAATATTGAAAGAGAGTATCGAACACTTATCCTTCGTCTGACCATATATGCGTAAGCCCTCAATGCCGGACAACAGCTCCTCGCCATACTCCAAAAGCGACTTTTCGTAGGCCTCAACAGCCGCCAAGTCCAGCCCTTCAAGGTAGCGCACCGCCTCACCCAAGCCTATGGCCCCGACATAGTTGGCCGTGCCCGCCTCGAACTTCAATGGCAGAGGTGCGTATGTAGTGCGCTCGAACGACACCCTATCGACCATATCGCCTCCACACATAAACGGCGGCATCTGCTCCAAGATACTCTGCTTGCCATAAAGCACACCTACACCCGTAGGGCCGTAGAGTTTATGACCCGAAAAGGCATAGAAGTCACATCCCAGTTCCCCGACATTCACCCCGCCGTGCACAATACCCTGGCAGCCATCGACCATTACCACAGCACCAGCATCGTGAGCCTTTCGGATGATAGTTTTCAGGTCGGGACGCGTACCGAGAGTATTCGATGCCTGCGTCACAGCAACCAGGCGGGTTCTGTCATCGAGCAACGCATCCAGCTGCTCCACCATCAAACGACCCTCATCGTCAAATGGCAGCACTCTAATCTCGACACCCTTGCGCTGCGCCACAAGTTGCCACGGCACGATATTGGAGTGGTGCTCCATCTCGCTTATAATGATATTATCTCCCTCAGTGAGGAATCGCTCGCCCCACGCATACGCCACCGTATTTATTGATGCCGTAGCACCTGCTGTGAAGATAACCTCCTCGCGCGCCGCAGCACCTATAAATCGTCTGACATCATCGCGCGCCTGCTCGTATAATTCGGTTGCCAACTCCGAGAGGTGATGCACGCCACGGTGTATGTTGGCATTCTGCTCACGGTGCAGACGATTTACCGCCTCGATGACGCACTCGGGCTTTTGAGCCGTAGCACCGCTATCGAGGTAGACAAGTGGCTTGCCATTTACCTTCTGCCTGAGAATGGGAAAATCCTCCCTTATTTGATTTGGGTCAAACATCTCTATAATTGTTCCAATTTTGAGGCTAACTCCTGCGCCAGCACCTCGCCAAAGATACCCGACTGACGGACAACATCACTTACGAAGCCCTCAATCTGCAAACGTTTGGCCTGTTCGAGCGACAAACCTCGCTGACGCATATACAGCACCGCCTCGTTGTCGAGTTGACCTACGGTAGCGCCGTGCGAACACTTCACATCGTCGGCATATATCTCCAACTGAGGCTTCGCCACAATGTGAGCATCAAGGCCTATCTCTATGTTGCGTGAGGTCTGCACCGCATCGGTACGCTGCGCATCGGGGGCTACATACACCATACCCTCGAACTCACCCACAGCACTGCCGCCCGCAACGCCCTTTACCAGAGAGTTACTCTTGCAATCCTCAACATTATGATTTATGCGCACATTAACTCTTGCACGCTCCTCGCATCCAATGACATACGCCGCACGCAGCACATTCGAGGCAAACCTGCCATCCATATCTGCCACATAGTCGAGCGACGAGCCTGCCACGACAACACTTGTCATCTCGCACCTGCTACCCGCCTCCTGACGCATCTTGATGTGACACTCCGCCTCAGCAAGCATAACGTGCAGGATACGCACCGCAGCCTCCGCAGCAACGTTGATGGAAAGATGCGACTCGCACTTGTGGGTGTGCAGGATGATAAAATACTCCTCGCCCCGCTCGGCTATGCCGCACTCTACCCTTGTAGGGTTTACCAGCAGCAGTGCCGACTCGCCACCGGGCAGAGTAACCTCACCCGACGATGAGACCTCGATGCCTATGCTATGTAAATAATCAAGCAAGCCCATCTCTTTACTCCTGATTGTTAATAAGCCAGTCGTAACCCTCCTTCTCCAATTTCAGAGCAAGGGTCTTATCGCCCGAATATATGATTCTGCCCTTGTACAAAACGTGCACATAGTCAGGCACGATGTAATCAAGCAGACGCTGATAGTGCGTGATGACGATTGTCGCATTTTCGGGCGTATGCAACTTGGTGACTCCCGTGGCCACAATACGCAGGGCGTCGATATCAAGTCCTGAGTCGGTCTCGTCAAGCACCGCCAGCTTGGGGTTGAGCATCGCCATCTGGAAGATTTCATTCTTCTTCTTCTCGCCACCCGAGAAGCCTTCATTCACGGCACGCGACGTGAGTTTGGAGTCGAGTTCCACAATGGCACTCTTCTCGCGCATCAGACGCAGGAACTCGCCTGCCGACAGTGGCTCCTCGCCGCGGAACTTACGCTGCTCATTAACGGCTATCTTCATAAAGTTGGCCATCGTCACACCGGGAATCTCCACAGGGTACTGAAAGCCCTGAAACAAGCCTTTGCGGGCTCTATCCTCGATTGAGAAATCGAGCAAGTTCTCGCCCATAAAGGTCACCTCGCCCTCAGTCACGGTAAACTTCTCGTTACCTGCCAGCACCGATGCAAATGTACTCTTACCCGAGCCGTTAGGACCCATTATGGCGTGCACCTCGCCAGCCTTGACTTCAAGGTTTATGCCTCGAAGTATCTCCTTATCGCCAACCGAGGCGTGCAAATTCTTAACAGTAAGCATATATCATCTATTCTTATTTCCTATTACATTGGCGTCAGCCTAATCTTGAATTTTGAATTTTGAATTTTGAATTTTTGTTATCCTACCGAGCCTTCAAGGTTCAGGGCAAGCAGTTTCTGTGCCTCAACGGCAAACTCCATAGGCAACTTGGCAAGCACCTCGCGTGCATAACCATTCACTATAAGCCCCACTGCATCCTCTGTCGAGAGACCTCGCTGACGGCAATACATAAGCTGCTCCTCCGAAATCTTCGATGTCGTCGCCTCGTGCTCCAACACCGCCGTAGGGTTGTGCGAATCAATTACGGGAAAGGTATGCGCTCCGCACCTGTCACCAATAAGCAATGAGTCACACTGCGAGTAGTTGCGTGCATTCTCCGCCGCCTTTGCCACACGCACCAGACCACGGTAGGCATTCTGACTCCTGCCCGCAGAGATACCCTTTGAGACTATGCGGCTGCGGGTGTTACGCCCCAGATGTATCATCTTCGTACCTGTGTCGGCCTGCTGGTAGTTGTTTGTCATCGCCACCGAGTAAAACTCTCCCACAGAGTTATCACCCAGCAGCACACAACTTGGATACTTCCACGTTATGGCAGAGCCTGTCTCAACCTGAGTCCACGACAGACGGGCATTCTCGCGACATAGGCCTCGCTTGGTCACAAAATTATATATTCCGCCCTTGCCATCCTTGTCGCCCGGATACCAGTTCTGCACCGTCGAGTACTTCACCTCGGCATCCCTCTCCACCACAATCTCCACCACAGCGGCGTGCAGCTGGTTTTCATCACGGCGGGGCGCCGTGCAACCCTCCAAGTAGCTCACATAAGAGCCCTCGTCGGCAATAAGCAATGTGCGCTCAAACTGACCCGTACCCTCGGCATTTATGCGGAAGTAGGTAGATAGTTCCATAGGGCAACGCACACCCTTGGGGATGTAGCAGAACGACCCGTCAGAGAATACCGCAGCATTAAGCGCAGCGTAGAAGTTGTCGGTATAAGGCACTACCGAGCCAAGATACTTCTGCACCAGCTCGGGATATTCGCGTATGGCCTCCGATATCGAGCAGAAGATAATTCCCTTCTCGGCCAACGTCTCGCGGAAGGTGGTCTTTACCGACACCGAGTCCATAACGGCATCGACGGCAACACCCGCCAGAGCCATCTGCTCTTCAAGCGGAATACCCAACTTATCGAACGTACGTTTCAACTCGGGGTCCACCTCATCCATCGAGCCGAGCTTCTTGGTCTGCTTGGGGGCAGCGTAGTATATTATATCTTGAAAATCTATCTCGGGGATATCCAGATGTGCCCACTCCGGCAGCGGCATCTTCTGCCAATGACGAAAGGCCTTCAAGCGGCGTTCCAGCATCCACTCGGGCTCCTCCTTCTTCTGCGATATCAAGCGAATGACATCCTCATTAAGACCACGGGCAATGGTCTCGGTTTCGATGTCTGTCGTAAAACCGTACTTATATTCGCCGTCCAGCTTATCTATTATCTCTTTTTCAGCCATAATATGCACTTATAGGGAGCAAATTTACAAAAAAAATGCAAATGCACAAAGCCAGCAAAACAAAAAGACACTGATAGCCAAAAGAACCTTTCGCCATAGGCGCAAAAACAAAAAAGATGTCTTTCGACATCTTCTTGCTTCGTTGTTGTTTTGCGGAAGGAGGGGGATTGACTACTTCGCAGACAAAGTCTGCTCCGCTTAACGCCTTTCCCTCCTGCTCGCCGCAGAGGCCCTTGCAAAAGCACAACTCAGCAAGAGGCTACCTTGTAGCCCACTTTCTTATTTTTACACCTACGCCTGATAGTAATCTATCATCATAGGCGCAAAAACAAAAAAGATGTCTTTCGACATCTTCTTGCTTCGTTGTTGTTTTGCGGAAGGAGGGGGATTCGAACCCCCGGTACCCTAATCGAGTACGTCAGTTTAGCAAACTGGTGGTTTCAGCCACTCACCCATCCTTCCTGACCGAATCTCTGTAAAAGAGTGGTGCAAATGTATTGAAAAAAAATAACAGTGCAAAATAATAACACTAAATTTTTATAAATTTTATCAAAACTCAGGGTTATTTCTCCAATCTGAATATCTTTTTCCGACAAAAGGATAACTCAAATTACTTATGCCTTAGCTGCAACTCGCGCTCCAAGTCCTCTATCGAGCAACCCATCTGTTCGAGCAACACCAGCAGGTGATAGACCATATCCGAGGCCTCGTAAATGAAGCGGTCGCGATTGCCATCCACAGCCTCCACAACACTCTCCACAGCCTCCTCGCCCACCTTCTGGGCTATCTTCTTTACGCCCTTGATAAAGAGTTTTGTGGTGTATGACCCTTCGGGCATATCGCGGTGACGCTGCTGTATAACCGCTTGCAGGTGACGTACAAAGCCCTCACTGTCGGGCGTATCGAAACAGCTCGTAGTGCCACGATGACACGTCGGCCCTATGGGGCGGGCCTTGACAAGCAACGTATCCTTGTCGCAATCGACATACATAGACTCCACAAGCAGAAAATTCCCGCTTGTCTCGCCCTTGGTCCACAGGCAATTACGCGAGCGCGAGAAGAAGGTCACACGTCCCTCTGCCACGGTCTTTTCGTATGCCTCGCGGTTCATATACCCGAGCATCAACACTTTAAGCGTCACTGCATCCTGCACCACAACGGGCAACAAGCCGTCGGCGCATTTCTCCAAACAAAACTCCTCAAATGGTATCATCTTACACATATATTCATCTTTTTCAGTTCACTCTTTAACTCCGCCACCGTAATCTCGCCAAAATGGAAGATGCTTGCCGCCAGCGCGGCATCAGCCCTGCCTGCGGTCAGCACCTGGGCTATATCTGCCACCGAGCCTGCACCGCCCGAGGCGATGATTGGTATTGAGAGCTCCTCTGCCAGGCGTGCAAACGTCTCGCAGGGGTATCCCTTGCGTGTGCCGTCGTGGTTCATCGACGTAAACAAAATCTCGCCCGCACCTCGCTGCTGAGCCTCACGAGCCCACGCAAAGAGTTCCAGGTCAGTAAAACGGCTGCCACCGTGCGTTGTTGCACGCCACACGCCATCGTCACCGCACCTGGCATCTATGGCCACCACGACAAACTGGCTACCATAACGCGAAGCTATCTGGTTAATGAGGTCGGGGTTGGCTATTGCAGCGCTGTTGATTGATATTTTGTCTGCCCCAGCATCGAGCAGTCGGGCAGCATCGTCCAGCGACGATATACCACCTCCAACGGTAAAAGGTATGTTTATGCCGTCGGCTATGCGCTCCACCAGGCGTGTGAAGGTGTTACGACCCTCACGTGTAGCGCTGATATCGAGATATACCAATTCATCGGCTCCGCCACGGGCATAATACTGCCCCAGTTCCACAGCATCGCCCACATCGCGCAAATCGACGAAGTTTACGCCCTTCACCGTGCGACCATCCTTCACATCGAGGCAGGGTATTATACGTTTAGCAACCATTGCTCAATATCCTTTAATGTTATACGATTTTCATATATGGCCTTGCCCACGATAACCTTACGCAGACCCAGGCGGCTGCACTCCTCAATATCGTGCATAGACGATATGCCTCCCGAGACCGTGAAATCCACATCATCATACCTCTCCTGCAACGAGGTGTAGAGTCCAAACGAGGGCCCCTGCAACATTCCATCACGCGATATGTCGGTGCATATAACCTGCTGTAAACCCCGAGGCTTAAACTCGCCTATTATATCATCGATGGTCATCTCCACCTCCTGCTGCCAGCCATTCACCGACACCTTACCATCGCGGAGGTCTGCACCCAACACCATCTTCCCGCCGCCATACTCACTGAGCCACTCGGCAAAGAGCTCGGGCTTCTGGGCTGCCACACTACCCACAATGGCATAGGTCGCACCATAGTCAAACAGTGCACGCAGAGCCTCCCTGCTCTTTATGCCGCCACCCCACTCTATCTCAATATTTGCCCCCACGGCCATCCGTTCCAGGGTTTTGAGGTTCTGGGGCGACGAGGCCTTGGCGCCGTCCAAATCTACAACATGTATGCGTTTTACGCCGCAGTCGGCATACCTCTTGGCCATATCCACAGGGCTGGCATCATAGACCTTTGTCTGGGCATAGTCGCCCTGACTCAGACGTACACAACGACCGCCGATGATATCTATTGCAGGTAAAATCTCTATCCTACTCATAACCTCAGGAAGTTTTCAATTATACGCTCTCCCACATAGCCACTCTTCTCGGGGTGGAACTGCGTGCCGTAGAAATTCTCATATTTAAGAGCTGCGCTGAACATCTTGCCGTGAGTGGTTGTAGCAATGGTGTCGGGACATAGTTCGGGATAGAAGGAGTGCACAAAATAGACAAACTCACCGCCATCTATACCCTTGAAGAGTTTTGACTCCAAGTTACCTATGCTGTTCCAACCCATATGAGGCACCTTAACATCGGGTGCGGGCTCGAAACGCTTCACGCGAGCATCGAATATACCCAAACAGTCGACATCTCCCTCCTCGGAACATCGGCACATAACCTGCATACCTACACATATGCCAAGCACAGGGCGGCGCAGCGAGCGTATGACATCCACCAGCCCCGCACGGCGCAGGTTCTCCATAGCCTCGGCTGCATTACCCACACCTGGCAACAGCACCCTGTCGGCACGCTTAATCTGTTCGGCATCTGCCGTCAGCACAAACTCGGCACCCAGACGCTTCAAGACATTCTCCACCGAGCGCAGGTTGCCCATTTTATAATCTACTATCGCTATCATAACACACCCTTGCTTGAAGGTAACTCATAACTGAATACATCTCGCTTGATGGCCATCCGCAAGGCTCTTGCAAAGGCCTTGAACACACCCTCTATAAGGTGATGATTATTCTCGCCCCTGGCCTCAATGTGCAGGTTGCACTGCATAGCCACACACATCGACTTGAAGAAATGCTTGAACATCTCGGTTGGCACATCCCCCACCCTCTCGCGGGTGAAAGGCACACTCCACACAAAGTCCGCCCTGCCACCAAAGTCGAGCAGCACCATAGCCTGACACTCATCCATAGGCAGAACAAAGCCATAACGACCAATGCCCTGTTTCGAGCCCAGAGCCGTGCACACCGCCTCACCCAGGGCAATAGCCACATCCTCCATCGTGTGATGCTCATCAACTTCCAGGTCGCCCCTGCACTCCACCTGTAACGCTACGCCTGCGTGGTGAGGTATCTGGTCAAGCATGTGGTCAAAGAATTTAAGACCTGTATCTATCTTCGATGAGCCTCCACCGTCAAGATCTATCGCTATGCGGATATCCGTCTCACGCGTTGTTCGCACCACCTCTGCCCTGCGCTCGGTGCGACGCAGATACTCCGCCACATCCCACCACCTGTCGGTTACAAGGCAGCAGCAAGCGGCATACTCCTTGCCTTGAAGCATCTGTAAACCCTGCTCCTCAGGCTGCAATAAAATAGCCTTTGCACCCAGATTCCACGCAAGTTCAACATCGGTCAGCCTATCGCCTATGACGTAGCTGTTTTTCAGGTCATAGCCACCCGCCAGATACTCCGAAAACATACCGGTACGGGGTTTGCGGGTTGGGGCATTATCCTCAGGGAAGGTGCGGTCAATAAGTTGTGCCACGAAATTAACGCCCTCGCCCTGCAATGTGGTGAGCATCTTGTTGTGGGCAGGATGGAAATCCTCCTCAGGAAATGACCGAGTTCCCAGGCCATCCTGATTTGTCGCCATCACAAGCTCGAAGTCAAGTTCCGCGATAGACCTCAGGGCAGATATCGCCCCGGGCACAAATTCCAGCTTTTCGAGCGAATCGACCTGAAAATCAACAGGGGGCTCAACTATAATCGTTCCGTCACGGTCAATGAACAATACTCTTTTCATACTCTGAAATGGATTTTAACAACGCCTCATTCTCTTCGGGGGTGCCAATCGTTAAACGCAGACAGCCCTCACAACCTCGCACCCTGTTGCGATTGCGGACAATGATACCCTTGTCTATCAAGAAATTATACATCGCATCGGCATCTTCAACCTCTACAAGCAGGAAGTTCGCCTGCGAGGGATATATCTTCCTGACAACTGCCGACTGCGCCAATGCCTGCTCAACTGCGGCTCGCTGCTGCTTTATCTCCTGCACCTTATCATCAATTGGCTCACGCAACAGCTCGCTCACAATCTGCATCGTTGCCACATTTATATTATAAGGGTATTTTACCTCCGACATAAGCTCAACGACTCTGCCTGCGGCAAATGCCAAACCGACTCTGAGGCCTGCCATAGCCCACGCCTTAGACATAGTTTGCAGCACCACAAGGTTGGGGTGCAACACAATCTCCGATTTAAGACTCTGCTCATTTGCAAAGTCGATATACGCCTCATCCACAACGACCACACCGTCAAATGACTCAACGAGCTGCATTATCTGCTCGCGCGCAAAGGCATTGCCCGTAGGGTTATTGGGCGAGCACAAGAACATTAGCTTGGTATGCTTATCCGCCGCTGCCAGCAACTCCTCTGCGGGCAAGGCAAACTCCTCGCCGAGTTGCACCTCTCGCATCTCAACATCGTTTATTGCCGCCGCCACCTTATACATTCCGTAGCTTGGAGCTATCGCCACAACATTATCCTGGCGGGGCTCGCAGAAGACACGCATCAGCACATCTATCGCCTCGTCGCTGCCGTTACCTATAAATATATTCTCCGCTGCAACGCCTTTGAGCTCTGCAATCTGAGCCTTCAACGCCCTCTGATGAGGGTCGGGATAACGGTTGTAGCCATTCTCATAGGGGCTCTCATTGGCGTCAAGGAATATACCCAGCTCACCCTGATACTCATCTCGGGCTGTTGAGTAGGGGGCAAGTTGCGCTATTGCACGACGCACATATTTATCTATATCTTTTACCATAACAACCTAATTTTTCATCCTCACCTTCACTGCCGCAGCGTGTGCCTCCAAGCCCTCGGCATCGGCCATAGTGACAATGGTGTCGGCAAGACCTCGCAAGCCCTCCTGTGAGAGCTCCTGAATGGTCATCTTACGCATAAAACTATCTATATTCACGCCACTGCACGCATGCGCCCAGCCCGATGTAGGCAGAGTGTGGTTTGTTCCCGAAGCGTAGTCGCCGGCACTCTCGGGCGAGTAGTTACCCACAAAGACACTTCCCGCAGCCGTGATTTTTGAAACCACCTCCCACTCATCGCGCATCGACACAATAAGGTGCTCGGCAGCATACTCATTGGCAAAGGCTATCATCTGCTCGCGGCCTTCAAAGACCACCGCACGGCTATGCTCCAACGATTCAAAAATATATTCTCCTCGGGAGAGCTGCGCAGCCTGACGCTTCACCTCTGCCAAGACCGCCTCGGCAAGGGCTGCGCTGTTGCAGACCACCACAGCCTGACTGTCACGGCCATGCTCTGCCTGCGAGAGCAGGTCTGCTGCCACATACTCTACGCGGGCACTCTCATCCGCCATAACCATAACCTCGGAGGGCCCTGCGGGCATATCTATTGCTGTGTTACATCCACTCACACGCTGCTTGGCGAGGGTGACGTAACGGTTACCGGGACCGAAAATCTTGTTTACCTTGGGTATGCTCTCCGTGCCATAAGCCATAGCAGCCACGGCCTGCGCACCGCCTACCTTATAGACACTCGTCACGCCACATCGCTTGGCAGCATACAGCACCTCGGCAGCAATCTTACCCTCCTTGTTTGTTGGGCTGCACAGCACCACCTCAGCACAACCTGCAATCCTGGCAGGCAGAGCAAGCATCAGCACCGTGGAGAACAGCGGGGCCGTTCCGCCAGGTATATAAAGGCCCACCTTCCGGATTGCGACAGGTCGCTGGATGCACCTCACGCCGGGCTGCGTTTCGACCGTCACCTCTTGTGGCAGTTGAGCTGAATGAAATGCCGATATATTACTGATTGCCACCTCGATAGCAGCTTTAACCTTATCTGATACCTTACATTCTGCCTCGCAAAACTCTGAGTCCGACACCTTTAACAACGAGAGCTCTACTCCATCTATCTTTTTGGCAAGAGCCACAAGTGCCGCATCGCCCTCACGAGCGACCATATCGATAATTTCATCTACGCGTGCAGCAATCAACGAGTTATCCTGCTCGGCACGGCGACACAACGCCGTCCACTCCTGACGCGGAGGATTGTCAAAAATCTTCATAGCCTATGCAATTATCTTATCCAACGTCAGCACCAGGATACCCTCGGCTCCGATAGCCTTCAACTGTCGCACCTTATCCCACAAATCGGCAGCATCCACCACCGAGTGCAGCGAACACCACCCCTCGGCAGCCAAAGGCATCACCGTAGGGCTACGCATAGCAGGCAGAATCTTCACAGCCTCATCCAACGCCGCCGTAGGTATGTTCATTAGCAGGTACTTCTTATCACGGCTGTCGCGCTCGGACTCTATGCGGAACATAAGCTCTGCCAACAGCTCCTTATCCTCGGCCGAGAGGTTAGGGTTGGCTATAAGCACAGCCTCCGACTCAAAGACCTGCTCGACCTCCTTCAAACCATTGCTTACGAGTGTACCACCCGAAGATACGATATCGAAGATAGCATCGGCAATGCCCGCTGCGGGGGCTATCTCGACAGAGCCCGTGATAATTTCGAGCTTAGCCTCAACGCCCTGCGAGGCGAGGTATTGCTTCAAAATATTGGGGTACGATGTAGCAATGCGCTTGCCCTGAAAATATTGCACACCTGCATACTCCTCGGCCTTGGGCACTGCCAGCGATATGCGGCAGCCACCAAAGCCCAACTTGGCAACGACATCGACATCACAGCCTCGCTCCTGCACCTCGTTCATACCTACGATGCCCAGCGCTGCCGTGCCGTTTGCTACCACCTGCGGAATATCGTCATCACGCAGATAGAGCACCTCAATCGGGAAGTTTGACGCCTTGGACAAAAACTTGCGTTTTGCACCATCGACATCGATACCTATCTCTTTCAGCAGGGCCGTACTCTGCTCATTAAGACGTCCCTTGGTTTGGATTGCAATTCTCAACATAACCTAATGTATATTTATTTATAGTTCTGCATTATCAAAAATGTATATCAACAAAAAAGGCTCACCTTTCGGGTAAGCCTATATGAACGACACCTCGTCATACACCACGACCTACCCTATCTTTCGCAAGATATGATGATGATGGTGGATGTTAAGTGTAATAATCATTTTCGTTGTTTGTTTATGCAAAGATAAGCAATTATATCTATCATTATTCACTTTTCTGCAAAAAAATTCACATTTATAGCGATTTTTATGCTTTCAGCGACAATTTTACGACACAGAAGTCTCTGCATCGCCTGCGAAGTTAACGTTCATCTTCACATACTTGTAACCTCTATGGCGCAGTTCGAGTGACACGCCCAAACGGTAGAACACCTTGGCTACACGCGCAAAGAGATGAAACGCCATAACACTCTGGGGCTCTATGCCCTCCTTGCGAATCATCGTGTGGGCTGTGTTGGCACACTTGCGGATGGTGGATTCCAGCTTTGAGGCTGCCTCGCCATCGAGCGGATAGCCCACCAGGCACTCCACAACATACTCATCCAGGCAGTCGAAGCCTCGTGGCTTAGCCATTATAGAGTACCAATCTTCGATATCCTTATGCTCGTTCCACGACTTGTCCCACAGTACAGCAGCACCCATACCCACATAGCAAGCCCAAGCGATAGCCGCCAGCGGATAGTCGGCAATCTGCGGCACGGCAGCAGCCATATACTCGGGTGCCGAGGTGTGCCACTTTTCGTCCAGCTCCTCAACCTCCAACATCTTGCCGTCAAGGAGAGAGTCGGCAGTGCATAAATCGACAACGGTCTTTGAGAGTTTCTCGGTAAACGAGTTCAAAAATTCAAGGTCTTTCTCTTCCATAAATTCTTATAAACGGGTTCGCAACATTTGCATATTACGAACCCTCGATTGCATTATTCGTTTATTATAGAAATACCTTATCTTCACACCAAAAGCATAGTGTCGAAGAGGGGTGATTTAGTCCAACCTTAGAATGTACCCAGCCTGAACACTATCTTCTGGCAGTAGGTGTCGCCCGCCTTCAACTCCACAGATGGGAAGCGTGGCTCATTAACGGCATTGGGATAGTTCTGGCACTCGATAGCAACGCCCGAGTAATCCTGATAACGGCCTCCCAACTTGGTTACGGGGCAGCCACCCTCCAACCAGTTGCCTGTATAGACCATAGCACCTGCCTGAGACGAGAGCACCTCTACCTTACGGCCCGTAGCCTCGTAGCGCAACTCGCCCACCTTAGCCAGGATATTAGGCTTCCAACCGTCCAGCACGAAGAAGTGATCGTAGCCCTTGAAATCCTTCATATGGTTGAACTCCGACAAAATCTCGTCGCCAAACCTGCGCCAAGAGGTGAAGTCCTGAGGTGTACCCTTCACGTCGAGGTACTCGCCAGTAGGAATCTGTGTTGGGTCCATCTCCAAGACGCGTGAGCAGTTGAGCTGCAACTCGTGGTCGAGAATGGTCTTGCCGCTGCCCTCGCCTGCAAGATTCCAATAGACGTGGTTTGTGAGGTTTACAACCGTATTCTTGTCCGACTTGGCCATATAGGTAATCTCCAACTCGTTATCGTCCGAGAAGTAGTAACCTGCCTCAACATACAACTCGCCTGGGTAGTTCTGCTCTCCATCGGGTGAGGTGCGCGAGAAAACTACGCGGTTGGTCTCGACACGACCCTCCCACAACTGATTTGCAAAACCCTTAGAACCGCCGTGGAGGTGGTTGGGGCCATTGTTTATTTCCAGCGTGTAATCAACGCCATCAACCGTCATCTTACCCTTGGCTATGCGGTTGGCTACACGACCTACGCTCTTACCACTTGCGGCGCCATCGCCGAAGTAACTCATTGCATCTTTGTATCCCAGCACGATGTCGTCAATCTTACCATCACGGTCGGGTGACTTAACCGCCACGATAGATGCTCCAATATTGCAAAGCTGCACCTCGCAGCCATTGGC
>JAZUMN010000057.1:0-36563 GCA_045603645.1 Alistipes sp.
CGTTTGTCGTAGAAACCCCATAGACTGCTGGAGGATGGACAGCGTGAATTAGATGTGTGAAAAAGATACAAGTCGCCGATGTGAAATTCTGCTCTCGGAGTTAGTGTGCGTTTATTCATATTGTATAGTTTTTGTACAATTTAAAAAAACGCGGCCTCGACTGCTCCATTTACAATATCCGACCAAAGATATAGGTATATGATTACTTAGTCAAGACCGCGTACGGTCCTGACTGTTTGTCATAATCATATTATTATCTTTATCTTTGGTCGTAAATGAAGCCAAACAGCTCGTTGGCAAAGATACAAACTTTTCTACATATACAAAACCTGCCTAACAAAAAACTTGTTAGACAGGCTCCTTTGGTCGCTGCGCTCCGATATTTGGCAATAAAGGTTTATATTATTAGAAATTCAAAATTCAAAATTCAAAATTCACCGCTGCGAGTAAGCGAGAGCAGAGGGCAAATTTATTTGCGCTATGCCGAGCAGGAGCAGTGAAAAGCCACCCTTGTGGTGGATTAAAATTCAAAATTGGCTGACGCACAAGGTTTGTCGTTGTGCATAGTCGCAAAAAATCAAAATTGAATAAAAATAACGTCATCCCCCGGAGCGTAGCGACGATGGGGATCAACCGCTTACAAAAATATCATCACATCTTTCAATTCACTCCTGCGACTGCCCTCAAACAAAGGTAGATGCCAATCATTTTTGCCTGCACCCTAATCACTATTGCATCTGGCGTGGAGTGCAAAAATGTGGCATGACGTTGATAATTAGGGAGTTTAAGGAGTTTAGGGAATTTAAGGAAATATTTTGTGCGTCATCGCTAAACTCATTAAGTTCCCTAAGTTCTCTGTTTCAAAACCCAATTTTGAATTTATGCAAGGCGGCGGGTGCGGGCTGTGGGGAGCAGTTGAAGCTCCTCGCCCTGCATATCCAGGCCCTCGATAAGCACCACGCCGGGGCGTTTGCCGACCTCGATGCTACCCATATCCTGCTCCAAGCCCAGAGCCTGCGCTCCGCCCATCGTTGCCCACTCCACGCGTGTGGCAAGGGGTATGTGGGGCAGACGTTTCAGCTCCTCGATAAGAGAGAGGTTATGGTTCGAGGCGAGCGAGTCGGTGCCTATGGCTATCTGTGCATTGTGCCTGAGCAGCACCTCAACGGGAGGCCTCAGACCCGAAATGTAGTCGTTGGACTGCGGGCAGAGAACAAAGGTGGGAGGTGTGAGGAAGTGCTCCAATATACGCTCCACATCCCTATCCGTGAGGCAGCAGCCGTGCACCAGCAGCACCCGTCGGTCACGCCCGACCTCGGCGATAAGTCGCTCGGTAGGGCTGCCATAGTGCAGAAAGTCACACTCCCAGCCCATACGCCCATACCAGGCTGCCAATGAGCCCTCACCGCGGAAGAGAGCCTCCTCGTCGGGCGACTCCATAAAGTGCACCGAGAGCAAATCACTCGCCGCAGCGGCGGCAAAGGGTGCGCTCTGCAACGAGTAGGTGGAGTGGGGTGTAAGGGTAGAGTGGGGTGCCGCAAGCAGATGATTCATAGCCTCGGCAGAGGTGTTAAGACCAAAGAGCTCCACGAAGTTATGATAGTGAATGGGGCTGCGGCTCTTGCAAGCTATCGAGCTGTCGTCGTTGATGATGTCGCCCACAGCCTGCACACCCTCAGCCCACATACGGGCATCGGCGGCGGCGAGAGCCTGCTGGCGTTGCTCCGAGGAGTAGTTGCCCCTGACGGCTCCTATGGCGCGGGCGAAGCCTCCGAAGCCTGTGCCGCGCTCGATGGCTCCGTGCAGGTAGCTCAGTTCCAGATGACAGTGGGCATTAACCATACCTGCCATAAGAGCTCCCGCGTAGAACTCGGTGCAGGGCAGGCTGTCGAGCCGCTGCCACTGCTCCACGGAGGTGATGTAGCCCTCAGCGTCGAGCGACAGTACGGGGTGCGGAATAACCTCGCCGTGCAGGAAGAGGTAGTGGGCGGCAATGCGGCGCATAGCTACTCCTTGTTATTTGTAAGTGTGTCGGTCTGCTCCACCAAGAGTTCCTCCCCCTTCTTGTCTGACAATGAGTCAAGAGACTCTGTTGCCAGCGAGTCAAGAGCCTCCGTATTCAGAGAATCGGCCGCCAGGGAATCGGCCGCCAGCGAGTCGAGAGCCAGGCTGTCCTGCGCCAGGGAGTCAATTCGGGCAACCTTGAAGTTAAGCATCGTGTCGGCGAAGATGCGCATCTGTGACTGCTCGTTGAAGAGCAGGCGCAGAGCCTCCTCATCGCTTATGCGGCGCTTCACGGTGAGGGAGTGGATGGTTATGGGGGTCTGTTTCAGGCGGTTCTTCTTTAAGTTGAAGCGGTGGAAGTCTATAAGTATGTGGTCGGCACGCAGGTCGCCGGGTTTCACCTCGAAATTAAGGTTTATGTATCCCTTGCGGCCGCGCACAAGCGAGGTGCTTGTGATGGTGCGCACAAGCGAGTCGCCACACATCAGTCCTAAGTAGCAACGACGGCCTATGCCCTTGTCTTCCTTGTCGAGGGTGTAGTTGCCCGTGACGAAGTACTTACCCTCCCTGATGGGGCGCACGGCAATGCGCAGCAGCGACGTGTCGGCCTTGGTCCTGGCGACGATGGCGGTGTCGTGATAGATGACTTGCTCGCCACGGCGCCGCACCACATTGTCGATGGTATCTTGCTTGGTGACAAGGTGTTGCAGCTCGCTGGACTGCTGCCTGAACATTTCGGTCATATAGTTGGTCACCGTGCCCAGACTTGCACTCTTGCGGCGTGAGAAGTTGTTTATGGTGTAGTGCACATCCTCG
The DNA here is from genome assembly GCA_045603645.1 of Alistipes sp. Lineage (GTDB taxonomy): Bacteria > Bacteroidota > Bacteroidia > Bacteroidales > Rikenellaceae > Alistipes. The sequence goes on from JAZUMN010000057.1 coordinate 2,821, forward strand.
GTGGTGTAGCCATACTTGGCAAAGATGGGCTCGTAGATGTTCGTAGAGTCCTTATGGTGGGAGCCTCGTTGTTGCAGGTAGGCATTCACCAGAAGCGCATCGTGGAAAATCTCGGCAAGAACCTTGTCGGGGATGACTCGGGGAGAGTTGCAGGCCACAACGGCTACGCCAAGGAGCATTGTGGCGAGGATGTTCAGTATCTTTTTCATAGTAACTTTGTTTTCATACTCTGTTTAAGGGTCTTTCTCACCGTCAGGCGCACGATAGCCCACGCTATAAGGGCGTAGGCAGCCACCGTGAGGAGGACATCCGTGGGGTGCAGCTCCACGGGGTAGGCATCGACCATAAGCGTTGCGGTGTTGAGCCTTATGATGCCCAGATGCTGCTGCGCAAGCGAGAGAGCTACGCCCAGAACAACACCTATGGTGACGCTCAGCAGAGCCATAATATTGCCCTCGCTGAGGAATATGCGCTCAACGAGCGTGTGTGAGGCACCAAGCGTGCGCAGGGTATCTATGTCGTCGCGCTTGTCGATGATGACCATAACCAGCGTGCCCACGATGGAGAGCGACGCAACAGCCATAACGACCAGGGCGATAAGGAACACGCCCCACTTTTCGAGTGCCATAAGGCGGTAGATGGAGTTGCTCTGGTAGCGGGTCTTGACATTATACTCCTCGCCACAGAGCTGCTGCAACCTGCGCTGCACATCCTTCACCGCAGCCTCGGGGCTCAGCCTGAGCTCCACGGCACTGATGCGGTCGGGATAGTTGAAGAGTCGCTGCGCCGCACGGAGTGAGGTGAAGAGCTGCTGACTGCTCTCCTGGTCGATGGCATAGATGCCCGTCATAGGCATCTCGCAGCGGCTATAACCTCCGATGGGTACCAGCGACGAGAAGCGTTTGCGGTTGATGGCATAGAGGCTTATACTCTTGCCCAGCGAGTTGTTGTGCATAAGCCCCAGGTTATGCGCCACGCCATAGGCTGCGACGATGCAGTCGTTCTCGTCAAGCGAGGTGGTGAATGAGCCTAAGTGGAGCTTGTCCCTGATGGCTATGACGTCACCATAACCCTCGTCAACACCCTTGACCTGCACGATGCACTGCCTGCCCCCCGCCTCGGCAAGAGCACTCTGCTCCAACACCAGCGTAAGCTGCCCGACACCCTGCGTGCGGCGCAGCGCCGCCGTGTCGAGATGCTCCAACAGTATGGTCGTGCCCCGTGAGGGTGTTATCCTCAGGTCGGCATCCACAGCCTGGTAGAGGTCGCAGGTCATCGTTTCCAGCCCGTTGAAGATGGAGAGCAGCACGATGACGGCAGCAACGGGGATAGCCATTGCCACCATGCTCACGCCCGAGATTATGTTGATGACCGAGTGCGACTTCGGCGAGCGTACATAACGGGCGGCGATTGTGTGCTGTAACTTCATAGGTGCGGGGATGCTCTATGCTGTAAATTACGGTCTGCGTGAGGTCTTTTACTCTTTCAGCAGCGTGTCTATATTCTCGATATACTCCAACGAGTCGTCGAGGAAGAACTGCAACTCGGGCACTACTTTGAGCTGGTTGCGTATGCGCTTGCCTAATTCGCGGCGCAGCAGCCAGTTGTTCTTCTCCAACGCCTCCATAACCTCGCCACTCTTGGCGAAGGGGAAGATGCTGAAATATACCTTGGCATAGCCGAAGTCGGGCGACACGCGTACTGTGGTGACGGTAATCATCGAGCCCGCAGCAATGGCGGCGCCGTCACGTTGCAGAATCTCGGCCATATCGCGCTGAATCTGACGTGCAATCTTTTGCTGACGTGTAGTTGTCTGTTGTTCCATATTGTGTTGTGTTTTATGTCGTTATGTTTCTGCTTTAAGTCGTTGAAGCGAGAGGTTACTCAGCCTTTGAGGTGGCCTGGTTGAAGTTAAACTCGCGTGTACGCTTCTCGCGCTTGGGCTTGTAGTTCCACTCGATGAAGCCATCCTTGTTGAAGCGGTAGGCCAGGGTGATGCTGAAATTAAGGTTGTCGATAGGTGAGCGCAGCGGCGTAAGACGGAAGGGGTTTTCGAGTCCGTCGGTGGAGTTGTTGTAGTACTTGTTGCGGTTGCGCACAAGGTCGGCATAGCCGAAGTAGTAACGTGCACGCAAGCCCAGCTCGCAGCGCCCAAACAGCACGGCGAAGCCACCACCGCCCGCCAGACCGTAGTTCCAGCGGTTGTCGCGCTCGACACGCCAGTCGTAGTCGCCCGTCTTGCCTGCGTTGGGGAAGCCCTTGTCGTTATCGTACTCCCAGTCGCCTCCGAAGTTGTAGGAGAAGGTGAGAGCCGCTTCGAGATATACCCTCAGGTGGTTCTTCATAAGATAGACGTGCGGCTGCCACACGATGGGTAGCATAATGGTGTTGAGGCGGCGCGTGAAGAAGGTGTATTCGCGCTGCTCCATATCGTTCTCGTCGTAGTAGTAAGAGTAGGTGTAACCATACGAGTAGCCGCGCTGCATATACTCCAAGTCGATACCCACAGCACCCACAAAACGTGGCAGCGAGTAGTAGCGCCACGACACACCAACGTTGGCAACGCCTACAATGGAGCGCATCTCCTGCTTAGGGTAGAAGCGTGCCGTAGCCGTGCCGGCACCTCCCAGCACACCCAGCGTATGTTGTGCCGAGGCTGTCACAGCACCAAGTGCCAGGCCGAGCAGAAGTGATAGTTTTATAATAGTTGTTCTCATACTTCTAAGTTAAAACATATTGCCCATATTGCCACCGCCGAGCATACCGCCCATACCGCCGCCACCGAACATGCCGCCGCCACCACCGCCGAACATACCCTGGTTGTGGTTATGGTTGTGACCGCCCTGGTTATTCATCTTTGCCTTGCGACGCTCCTCCTCAACCTTTATCAGACGTTGCATCTCGCGCTTGTCCAGACGTTCTATGAGCTGCTCCATACTGATAGGGGCGAACAGCGTACGCATATCGAGTGTGAACTCAAACTCCCAGCCCGTCTTGGTGGTGAAGAGCTCCTCCTCCTGGTCATTCTTGTAGAACTCGGCACGCTCGCTCTGCCTGCGCTCAACCAGATTACCGCTATCCCAGCGGCCGTTGCGGTTCTTATCCTCGATGATGCGCAGCTTCAAGTCCTGCGCAGGAACGTAGTTTATCGTATGCGTGCCTCCGCCTATGTGCTTCAACTCGCGCACAGTCTTGCCCTGGGCACTTGTTATCTGCAAGATGTACTCGTCACCCTCGTTCAGCGGCTTCACGTCAAGTATCAGGGTGGCGAACTTCTCGATGTCGGCAACCTCGATATCCACCTCCAATGAGTCGTTGCCCTCGCCCGTGATGTCGGCAAGAGCGTCGGTGGGTATGCGCAGCTTGTACTTGCGCTTGGGGTCCCAGCGGCTCCTGAGCCTCCACTTGCGGGGAGATATGCTGTCGGGCAGGAAGGTAATCTTCTCGCTCAGGGTGTCCCTCTTCTCGCCCCACGACAGCAGCTCTATTGCTGTGGAGTCGAAGCGTGTAAGAGGAGTGTCGAAGCTGAAATCCATATCCTCCTCGGGATTGACGGTGACCTTGTTCGAGAGTTTGAACTTGAAGGTTGAAGGCACGTCGGGCTCAATCCACTCGCGACCCTCCTCCTCGGCCTTCTTCCTCTCCTTCTCCAGACGTTCACGCTCCTTCTCCTGCTCGCGGCTCTCTATGAGTCGCCACACAAGGTTCAAATCCTCGCTGTGCTCCTGTAATACACGCACCGAGTCGTGCTTCATATATGTTATGTGGGCGTGCAGCGTGTCGGGCAGGCTCTCCTGCGGAACGTTGAGCCACAGGGCGAGGGTGTCGCGGCCATAGGTCAGGGGCTCGATGATAATCTTCTCGGCAGGCACCTCGTCAATCACCAGCTTGCGTATGTCGGGATGTGCCGCCGAGAACTGCAACTCCACGCGGTGGCAGTCGGTGCGCTTGTACTCCTGCAAGTTCTGACGCGCAAAGCTCACATCCTGGAACATACGGAAGTAGAGCTGCGGGTCGGCAGAGGTGTAGCGGCGCAGCGAATCGTACCATATAGCAAATGAAGGCATCTTGGCGGGGTTGTACTCCTCGTCCAGGAAGCCCACCTTGTCGATGGAGGGCTCGTACGACATATTGTCGTTCTTGTCCCAGAAGGCATATACGCGGTAGTTCACGGGTTTCAGGTTCTGGGCTATGAAGATGCCGTTCTTCTGTGAGCGGGCAATCTTCGAGGGCTTGTACTTGAACATCGTAGAGTCGTAGGTGTCGGGCTTCTCGATGGAGTCGGCCTCGAAGAAGTAGATGAACGAGCGACCCAGCGAGTCACCCTTCTGCGTATCTTCGGTGTAGCCCGACATAATCATAGAGTCGATGCTGTCGCCCGTAGAGAATACATAGCGCAGGCCGTGCAGAGGGTTGCCCTCGTTGTTGTCCGACACCGTAGCTCCAAACTCCACGGCGTAGGTGGTGTTGGCGTCGAGCGAGTCCTTGACAAGCTCCACGACAAGGGTCTTGCCACGCAACGTGAGGCGGGGCTTCTTCTTCATCTGGGGCGAGGTGTAGAGCTCCTTCTGCTGGTCTTTAAGCTGCACATACTCGTTGAAGGTGATGTATATTTTATCATCCTGAAACTGTGTGGTGAAGAGCTCGGGCATCATACCCAGCACAACAGGGGGCAGCGTGTCACGAGGCCCGCCCGAAGGGGTGCCTATCGACGCACAGCGGGTGAAGAAAGCACCTGCAAAGAAGATTATCACACAAAGTGTGAGCAGGCTCGTATAGAGTGGTTTGCGTATCATCGTAGTAAATCTTTATTCTGTGTCGGTATCTGTGTCTGTGTCTGTGTTGGTGTCATCGCCGCTGCCATTGTCGCCATTACCGTTGTCGTCGTCGCCGCCATCGGGGGTCTCAACTACGGGCGGAGTGAAGTCCTTGGTCACCACGCGCCACCCTGCGGCATTATGCGAGGGTCGCCACATAGCAACGTAGAGCTTGGTGAGTGCCTCGGCAAGGTTCTCGGGCAGCTCGTACTTGCGGTAGGCATAGACCTTATACTGCGGGAAGAGCATAACAATCATCGCCGAGCGGTCGAGGCGTATGACGCTCTGGTACTCATCCGAGGCGTTGAACGAGCCATAGGCATCGGGCACGTCTCGCTGCTCGCCCGTAGTCTTGTTGGTTATGCGGTGCGCCACGGCATCCTCCCACGAAGCCACCTTCCACTGCGTGGTATCGACCCAGTAGGCGTAGGTCTCAACATCGGTGGCGTGCTTGAAGTTCACGTCGTTGCTCAGTTGCTCATAGATGGAGGTTTTGTAGATGGTGTAATCGACAACATCCTTGAAGCAGCCCCACAGAAGGCTCACGGCAAGGAGCATACACATCGTAACCAATACTCGTTTCATATTCTTCTACTCTTGTTCTGTTCTTTGTTTCAAATCTTCATATATCTCGCCCAGCGTGCGGTGCAGCACGGGGTGCATACGCTCACTCTCAATCTCGCACAGCGGCTTCAACGCAAAGGCACGCTCCTGAATAAGGGGGTGGGGCACACTCAGGCGCGGTGTGGCGATTATCTCGTCGTCATAAAACATTATATCCACATCCACCCTCCGCGAGGCATATCGCTGCCCCGTAAGCTCCTTCTCGCGCTGCTCCTCCTCACGTCTGCGGCCAAGGGCCTGCTCCACCTCCTGCGCCGCATCGAGTACCTGCTCTGCACTGAGTGCGGTGCGCAGGCGCAACGCCTGGTTGTAGAAGATATTCTCGGCCTCGAAGCCCCACGCACGGGAGGTGTATATCTGCGAGGCGCCCTCCACCTGCCCAATCCTACGGGCAAGCAGCTCTGCCGCCTGCACGAGGATAGCCTCTGCGGCCTGGTCGTTGCTGCCCGTGAGCAGCGTTACGCTGTGCATCATTTCAGGCGGTTTATGGTTTTACTTACCGCCAGGGCAAAGTGCGTGAAGATAATCCTCGCGTTGCCGTTTTGGTTTATCTGTCGCAGGGCGGTCTCAATCTCGCCCACGATGAACTCCACATTCTGGTTGCCGATGAAGGGTGCAAACTTTCTGCAAAAGGCTGCCTCCTCGCCCCACAGGTAGCTTATAGACCCCAGCCCGGCGTGCAGCATATAGCTCTCACGCAAAAGACGAGCCGAGTGGTGCAGCAGCGAGCGTTGCTGCTCGCGTGTAAGCGTAGCCACCTCATCGGCCCACTCTATAAGGTCTAGGTGCTTGTCGTTGTAGGACAGGCGCATAAGGCGGCAGAAGAGGTCGAAGCTCTCCTTGCGTGCAGCATCCTCCTCGCCCGTAGCCAGGCGACGCATCTCTATCACATCACCGCCCGCCAGACGGGCCATATTCTGGCGTTGCACCTCATCGCCCACACCCTGAGCTATGGCTTCGAGTGAGGCGGCATCGACCCTGGGGATGATCACCTCCTGCGTACGCGAGGTTATGGTGCGCAGCAGTCGGTCGGGGCGCTCGGCAACGAGCAGGAAGAGAGTCTTATCCCACGGCTCCTCCAATATTTTCAGTATCTTGTTGGCGGCCTCCTCATTCATAGTTTCCGCCTGCCATATAATCACAATCTTATACTCCGACTCGAAGCTCTTGAACGAGAGGCGGCGTATGATGTCGTCGGCCTCCTTCGCCGAGATGATGCCTTGCAGTGTCTTGCCCAGGTTGAGGCGCTCGAACCACTCCTCGCGAGTGAAGTAGCCGCCGCTCTCGGTCATAATCTCACGCCACAGAGGCATAAAATGCTGGCTCAGCACAACCTCGCCGCTCTTCTTGCCCTGCTTATTCACGGGGAAGATAAAGTGCACGTCGGGGTGCGCCTGCTCCGCTATCTGGCGGCAACTTGGGCACTCGCCACACGAGTCGCCATCGTGACGGTTGGTGCAGTTGATATACTGCGCATAGGCTATCGCCAAAGGCAGGGCTCCCGTGCCCGCCCCACCCGTGAATAGCTGGGCATGGCTGATACGGCCTTGATCTATATTCTCGGCGAGCTTACGCTTCAACTCCTGTTGTCCTACTATATCTGCAAAACGCATAATTCTGTAAAAAAATTGTCAAACAATGCTCTTTCGGCGGCTGGCAATAGAAATTCCAAATTACTTTCCTGTGGAGCCGAAGCCGCCTGCGCCGCGCGACGTGTCGCTGAGGCTCTCGACACCCTCCCACTCAATCTGCTCGTAGCGCGCCACAATCATCTGGGCGATGCGCTCGCCGGGCTCGATAACGAAGCTCTCGTTGCTAAGGTTCACCAGGATAACCTTTATCTCGCCACGGTAGTCGGCGTCGATGGTGCCCGGGGAGTTCAGCACGGTGATACCGTGCTTGGCTGCCAGGCCGCTGCGGGGACGTATCTGCATCTCGCAGCCCTCGGGGAGCTCAACATACAAGCCCGTAGGTATGAGGGCTCGCTCCAAAGGATTCAGCGTGACACTCTCGTCGAGGTTGGCACGTACGTCGAGACCTGCCGAGAGGGGTGTCTGGTACTCGGGAAGCGCAAAGCGCGAATGGTTTACAATCTTTACTTTCATATTCTTTGGTTTTAGTTACTTACGTCTTAAAATGCTCCTCGCCATAGCCCTGAGGTCGATGCCCTCCCTGCGCACGGCATAGGCGGCATAGGCGGCAAAGAGAAGCAGGTTCACGGCCCACATCGCAGCCCCCCTGCCCAGGTTTGAGAGTGCCCACTCGCCGGCGAAGTAGAGCGCAAGAGCCAGCACAACATACTCCGCCATACGTCCAAGGTTGTAGGGCGTAGGGAAGTAGCGGCGGTTGAGGTAGTAGCTCACAACGACCATAGCTCCCTCGGCGATGAAGCGTGCCCACGCAGCTCCGTAGTAGCCCCAACGGGGCAGCAGGAGGATATTCATGGCGATAGTGAAGGCCAGGCCTACGAAGGTGACGTAGATGGCGAAGCGGGTCTTCTCCTCCCTCTTGTACCAGAACGAGAGGTTGAGCCACACACCCGCCAGGACATTACCACCCAATATCACGGGCAGGATGAAGATACCCTCACGGAAGTCACGCCCCACAATCAGGGCGAACACGTCGCGGAAGAGAGCTATGCCCAGGAATATCATCATCGAGACCATAATGTAGTATTTCAGTGCCGCAGCATTCGACTCCACGAACTGCTCCTTGGTAAAGTTCGAGAGGAAGAAGGGCTCGGCAGCGATGCGGTACATCTGCGTAAAGAGCGTCATCACCACGGCAATCTTGCAGATGGCTCCATAGACACCCAGCTGAGCCATAGCATCGGCAGGGATGATGTGCTTTATCATCTGGCGGTCGATGAACTCATTGGCGGTGCCGGCGATGCCTCCGATAAGCAGCGGCAACGAGTAGGCGAGTATCTGTCGCAGCTGACGGTGGTCGATGCGTGGCACGGTGCGCTCGGTGGTGGGCAGAATCATAAGCAGCGTAGCCACACTTGCCACGAGGTTGGTGACAAAGACCCACCCCACGCCAAACTCACCCTCGAAGAGTCCCGCAGCCCACAGAGCAAGGTTGAGCCCCACGTTGATTACCACATTGCACGCCTTCAACTTAACGAACTTCAAAGCCCTGCCCTGCTCGCGCAGACGCGAGAAAGGCAGCATAGCAGCCACGTCGAAGAAGATGATGGCGCCGACCATAAGGATATACTCCTCGTGTCCGTGGTACGCCTCGCCCATAAGGCGGGTGATATCCTTGCAGCAGAGCACCACAACGGCGAAGAAGAGCGCCGAGGCAACAAGCGTAGCACCCCACGTCGTAGCAAACAGATGTCGCTTGCGGGCCTTAATCTCAGCCTCACTGCCTCCCTCCTCCTCGGCCTTTGCCGAGAAACGGAAGTAGCTCGACTCCATACCCATCGAGAGCAGCACCAGCGCAAACGGAATGAGCGCATACACATCAGTCACAATGCCGTATGCCGCCTGACCAAAGACCCTTGTGTAGAGTATCGTCAGGAAGTAACTCAGCATCCTCACTACAATAGTGCTGACTCCGTAGATTGCGGTTTGTTTGGCTAATTTTTCTAACATATTCTTAACAGCTTGCCTAAAAAGGCGATTTCTGCGTTACGCTTGCCCTCGAAATGCTCATTTACGCCGAGTAAACTGCGCTTTCTCGGGCTGCGCAAGCCTTGAAATCCCACTTTTTATGCAACCTTCGGTCGTTTGGTTTTAATTTTGTCGTTGTGCTCGCTCCTGAAATCCTCACATACGCTTAGTATGCTGCGGTTTCACGAGCTTCGCGAGCCTAAAAATTTCACACCCTCTGCGCCTTTTCGGTCGTGGGGCTTTTCTATGCAACCTTCGGTCGTGGGGTTTATTTTTCCTTTTTGCGCCCTTCGGTTGAGGGTTTTGCTTTTCTGTGCAACCTTCGGTCGTTTGGTTTTAATTTGCGCCTTTTCGGTCGTGGTTTTTTCTTCGTTTCCTCTGCACCCTCTGGTGCCTATCCCTTCGTGTGCGCGGGCGTACACTGCGCGCGCCGTATGCGCATACAACTTGCAAAGATAGCAATATAATCTGATTTTCCGCAGGTTTTCGCGCAGTTTGTTGCCAAAAGAACACTTGTCGCCAGGAAAACGCCAATCGCTGATATGAGGAGTTAAATTTTTTATATCAGCAAACCATTGTAAAATAGCGCGTTATAGCGCAAACTGTTAAATTGTTGAATAAATAATTGAATTTTATTGTTAAAATACTTGACAAACGGACTTTCGTGTATTATATTTGCACTGTCATTCGGTCACGACGGCAGCGGCTGAGATTTGAAAAAGCCTTATAAATAAAAGATAATATGGTTTTAACGGGCGAAGGGCTGCGGGAGAGTGTGATGTCATAGATAAAAATATTAAATGTTAAATAATTTAATCAACAGAGATATGCTAAAAATCATTGTTTTCAACAAGCGGACAAAATGTGCTGTGGCAGTTATCAACACTTCGGGTGCTGGCGGTAAGTGGCACAAAGTTAGTTGATTGAATTGTTCCGGCGAAGATACTGTTGTCACTAATTAACATCCAATAAACATAATATCAACAAAAAAATGAGGGTGCCCTTCAACAGCTTGTGGACACCCCTAACCCTTAACACACTTAACTATGAACAGAAAAACAATTCTCGAAGCGGCAGAGCAGGCGGCAACCGCCCAGGGATACACCTTCTACACCGACAGTGACGAGCGTATGCGCTCCACGGTAAAGAGGCTGCCCGCCGTGTGGCTTACACCGCCAAAATTTATATCGATGCAGGGACGCCGCCACGGCAGGATAACCTACGAGGTGACGATGCACGCAATGTGTGACGGCTGGAAGTATTCACCCGAGCAGAGGAATCAGAGCTGGACGCGTATGGAGGAGGACTTGGTGGAGATGTTCTCCCGCATATCGCTCTGCGACAAGGTGGCGGCAATAGACGACCTGACGATACATTTCAACGGCAACACCGCATCAGCCCCGGGCGAGGTGGCGGCAAAGGCAAAGGCGAAGGTGGTGACGCTGTTTTAACCTTATAAACAACTGTAACAATTTGAAGATATGCAATTTACATCAATACCAAGAGAATATTCGAGTTTCAGCGAGCCCCTGATTTACGCCTTCGACGCAGGCACGGCGCAGGATGTGGAGTTTAACATCCTGAACTGTGCAACCTACACGGTAATAGGTACAAAGCGCCTGTATGGCGTCACGCAGGGCGAGATAGATATTGCCCCCTACCTGCGTCAGGAGATGGCGCTGACAATGCCCGACAGGGTTGAAGGGTGTGGCGAGGTGGAGCTCAACCAAAACATTCAGGTGGTGGTAGAGGCTGCGGGGGTGACCTCGGAGAGCAGGTGCTTTATAGCGGCGAAGATAGACCAGGGGTGCAGCTATAAGTTGCTTACAACGCAGGTGCAGCACCGCACAATGGCGTGCGACGAGTTCGATATAGTGGGTTACTTCGTGCAGGGGGCATCGGTCGAGGTCGTGGTAGAGAGTTTTGGCAAGAGTAACGATGGGGTGGTGATTACTCCTGCCCAGGATGGTCAGCGTGCGGTGGCAATCTCGGCTCAGGGTCTGGGTGAGGCGACAGATGAGCTGAGGGTGACAATTATGGTCAATGGTGTTGCCGCCGAGCAGATAGACTACACCATAAAGCCCAACCTCAGAGGTGCACGACGCCTGGCGTGGATAAACCGCTATCAGATGCCTGAACTATACACCTTCCCGCTGCGTAAGGGGGTGCTGATAAAGGCTACACGCAAGCATATGGAGAGTGTGTGGGGTCGTGAGGCGGCGACATTGGAGCGGGAGAACGAGCTGAAACTCATATCGGCATACGAGCCTGTGGCGCAAATCAGAGCCCTCGCCGAGATATTGGGTTCGATGAAGGTGTGGCTGGTGGAGGGGAGTGCGCTGCAAAGCGTAAATCTGCTAACCGACAGGGTGTTGTCGGCTCCGGCGGGTGAGATGGGAATGATTGAAGTAGATGTACGTGCCGCAGAGGAGGGCGTGAGGTTATGGTAGAGGTTTTACTTGACGGTCAAAGGTGCGATTTAAGCGAGGGTTACCGCCTTCCCGATGACATCTTTCGGTTGGATATGACGGCAGCCGCCGACCTGTCGAAGCAGCGCTCGGGGCAGACGCTGCACATAGAATTGCCCTCCACGCCTCGGAACGATGCTCTGATGCTGATGGCCAAGGATGCTTGTGCGGGCGAGCTGTTCAACGCTGCGGAGCACACGGCACAGGTGTGGGTCGATGGGGTTATGCTGATGCAGGGCGTGGCTCTGTTGGAGGCTGTCAGGGCTCAGGGCAAGGAGCTGACCTACTGCCTCAAAGTGCGCTCGGGAGGCAGCGACTGGGTTGAGGGGGCGGCACTGACCAAGTTAGGTGCGGCGTTGGAGTATGAGGCGACACTCGACGGCGACACCATAAAGGCGAGCTGGGGTGCAGATCAGCCGGTGCGCTTCCTGCCCGTGCTCTACGACGACTACACGGTGCCATACAGTGATGATACGCTCTATCCGCCGCAGCGTGTGATGACCGTAGCCGACTACTACCCCTTTCTGTCGCTGCGTCATCTGGTGGAGGCCGCCGCGCAGAGGGCGGGGTATGAGCTTGCGGGCGACTGGGTCAAGAGCACTGAGTTTTCAAGGCTGATGATGAGTGGCCGCTATCCGCAGGTGGGTGAGGCGTCAATAGCGCGACTGAAAAGCTTTGCAGGCTTCGAGGCGGGCAGAACAACCGAGTCCACGGAGGTGGCCGACTCCTCGGGCAGGGTATGTGTCACGTCGCAGGTGTTGCTGTCGTCGTTGGGTAATATGGTGCAGACCACTGAGGGTGAGGGGCTCTATTGCAGCAACGGCTGCCTGACAATATCGGAGGCCGAGGGTGTGGTCTATCGCCCGCCAACGACCCTGACGGTGGGCTTCGAGTACTACTTCAAGTACAAGACCGACTACTCGATGCTCTCGCGCAAGAGGTTGAAGTGCTTCGACTCGATATACTTAGGCAATGGCTGCGATATGAGGTTTCAGGTGGCAAACCCCTTCAAGGATAGCCGCTCGGCATTGTTGCCACAGATGGAGTACAAGTGTAAGATTTTCGACCACGAGGAGGGTGCTACATACCGCCTGAGGTATATCTATGGTTCAAGGCGTGTGGTGATAGGCGACTTTAATGTGGGGTGCTACACATTTGTTATGCCGGCACTTTCGTACACTCCGCGTGCCGAGTTGTTGAAGGTTGCGGACGACGGCACGATGCTGCCCTATGCGGGAGAGTGGGCCATATATGAGGGCTTTGTGCAGGAGCAGGGCGAGGTGGAGGTTGAGATAACCTTGCAGTCGCCTCCCGAGCAGGTGACACCCTCGGGCAAGGTCTTTAACCAGCTCTACATACACGGTGCCGAGCCGGGGCAGAGCATAACCCTGAGCAGGGAGTGCCGTCTGCGACCCGTATTCACAACCTCGCCTGCCCTGGGCTCGAAGCTTACGTTTGAGGATGTGGCAGCACACGACATATGGCTTATTGAGCTTATCGAGGCGTTGCAGCAGATGTACAACCTGAGGATATATACCGACGAGGCGGCGCGCAAGGTGTATATAATGCCTCGCGATGAGTTCTACCGCGGCGATGAGCACGATTGGAGCCATAAGGTCGATTTGGGTGCTCCTGTGCAGGTGGAGGATATGGCTATGGAGCAGAAGGAGCGCTTCACCCTCGCCTACCGTGCCGAGACAGATGGTGCTGTAAGCAGATTCAATGCCCAGGCAGACAGCCCGTTAGGGGAGTGGACCACACAGATAGAGTCGAGGGCGACGCTGCGAGGCGAGGAGCGCAAGGGTAATACCCTCTTCACACCCACACTCTCCACGCAGCCCTACGCCACAGCTCCCAGTGCGTGGGTGATGCAGGTGGGTGACCGCGATGCCGACCAGCTGGGGGTGGTGTCGGCACGCGTGGTGAGCTACGAGGGCTTGCTGTCGTTGCCAAGTGGGCAGCTGTGGGGCTACCCATCCTTTGAGGGGCGTTACCCGCTGGCGGTATTTCACCTGTCCAACCTGCGCAGCCTCTGCTTTGAGGACCGTGGCAATGTGAAGGGGCTGCACCGCTTCTACGACAAGGAGTTGCAGCAGCGAAGCCGCCGTCGCAGGGTGCGCCTGACGATGCACCTCACGCCGTTGGAGCTGCGCTCGCTGGCCGAATGGGAGAGCAGCGGGGCAAACCTGCGCTCGACATTTGTGCTGAACCTGTCGGGGCAGCGTGCGGCGTACAACCTCGAAGCGGTGGAGAGCTACGATGCGGCTACGCAGAGTGCTGTGTGCCGATTTATTAGAACATTAAACGATTAACCAAAAAATTATGCAGACCAAAATCACAATCAGAAATGAGGCCCAGACCTGTTATATAGACATCGAGGGCACTATCGGCGTAGAGAGCCAGAAGAGTGGCTCGGCAGTGGCTACCTATGAGGACTTCCGCCGCGAGGTGGAGCGCATAACCCAGGTGGCGGCGCAGAACGTAGTGGTGAACATACGCTCGACGGGCGGCGATGTGAACGACGCCCTGCTCATATACGAGGCGTTGCGCGGCATAGATGCCCACGTCACCACACGCTGCTACGGCTACACAGCCTCGGCGGCGACAATCATAGCGCAGGCTGCCGATGAGGGTGCGCGTGAGATTTCGGGCAACGCTATGTATCTTATTCATCGCTCGACCTGCTCGATTGACGGAGATTCACTCTCGTTGCTCTCGCGTGCCGAGTTGTTGAGAAAGACCGACGAGCGTCTGGCACAGCTCTATGCCCAGCACTCGGGAGGCGATGTGGCTCAGTATGCAGCTCTTATGGCAGAGAACAATGGTGAGGGTCGCTGGCTCACAGCCGAGGAGGCTGTTCAGGCAGGACTTGCCGACATTATCATCGATGCCCAGGTGGTGACAGATGAGCCAACCGACGGGCAGATGGAGAGGCAACCCGCCGAGCCTGTAACCGAGCCTGCCAAGGAGCAGATTGACGAGCACGCAGCAGAGCCCGTAACTGAGGAGTTGCCCTCGGCTCAGGCCAGGAGCACGCAGGGTGGGCAGAAGGGTGCACCGAGCCTTAAAAAGCAGCTGCGCCGTGTGGTGCATACCGCTGTGAATGAATTGCTCAGATTTATCTTCTCGCGCTTCTCGTATCGCTGGAATGAGTGGATAGACAAGAGCAACGGGCGTCAGGCGGAGCGCCGTGCCGAGAGACAGGCCAAGAGGGCCCAGAAGGAGCAGGAGCAGGCACAGGCGGCGGTGCAGGAGTCGCAGACACAGGAGCAAAGCACTGCGCAGGAGAACTTGCAGAGCTCGGCAACGGCTATCGAGGTGAAGGATGTAGCAAGGGCGCAGCCCCGACACTCGTCGATAATGCAGAGCGAGGGTCAGCGACGCTACACAGCCTCACTCTTGAAGCAGGTGGAGGACCCGCTGATGAATCCTCTGGTGACGGGAACCAACAAACAGGCATACACCGATGATGCAAAGGCTTTCAGCCGATAAAAAACAAAATTATTAACCAAAAAAACATTTTTATTATGTCAAACCTTATTGTAAACCCAAAGAACTACACAGGTCACGAACTTGAAACAATCTTTTTCCGCCCAATACTCACAGGCCCTTCGGCTGAGGAGCTGGGTATCCGCGTACTCTACAATATGCCTATGCCTACGACGGTGCAGTTGTGGGACCACAGCGGCAACGTGCTCACACCCTTTGACAAGCAGTCATCGTGGGGTGGCGGCGTAAAGACAACGCACTACCAGAAGACAATCCCTATGTCGCGTGTGAAGGCCGAGAATGCCTTCTCGGCAAGCGACTACTTCTCGACAATCTTCGAGCTCATCACTTCCAGCCCCGACGTGAATATGGAGGACCTCACAGGCACCGAGTTGGAGGCTGCCGAGACCGAGCTCTTCCGCAAGGCCATCGCCGAGAGTATCCGTATGCACCTTTGGCTGGGCGACAAGGGCGGTGCGCTGAAAACAGGCTACACAAGCTTCGACGGTCTGTTGAAGATTGTAAACGAGCGTGCCGCAACGGGTGGCTTCAACTATGCTACAACCGACATCAACGCCGAGTTTGCGGATGCTACGATTGTGGAGGTGCTGGATGCCTTCATCGATGGTGCGAGCCCACGCTTGAAGGGCTTGTACAAGGATGGCGAGGTGGCATTCTTCCTATCGCCTGCTCTCTACCGCAAGTATGAGTCGTACCTGGACTCTAACTTTGGCGGCGCTTCGTACCTCGACCAGCAGCAGGGTCGCAAGCAGCTGATGTTCCGCGGCTTCCCATTGGTGGAGATTAACCTCGAACCAGCCATATCGGACTCTGACCTTGCAAAGGACTTCATCATCTTCACCGACCGCCGCAACCTTGTGATGGCGGTGAATACGGCCGACAGCCCGGGCTCGGAGGTGCGTATGTGGTACAACCCCGACGAGATGGAGAACCGCCAGAGAGCCGTGTTCGCCATCGGCTGCGAGATTCTGGACGATGAGCTCGTGTCGGCAGGTGTGGGTAATCTTACAGCGTAATGACGGGGAGCCATGGCAGAGAAGAGTTATAAACCCGTAGGGGGTGTCGTGGCTGCTGTGCTCTATCCTGTGAGTGCACTCGACTCAATTGACGATGTGGCAACTGCGGCGGGCATAGAGGTCGAGTTACTCGACGATGGCTCGTCGTACCAGGAGCAGTTTTTCTCCGTGCAGGGCTTGGTGGGCGTGCAGCACACGCTCACCCTCTGCGCCGAGCGCAGCAAGGCTCAGGTGTGGCTCGATGCGGACTTTGTGCAGCAGTGTGCCATAGAGGGTGTGGTGGCCCGCGTAGAGCTCGCCTCGGGCGAGGAGGTGCAGGTGGGATGGAGCGAGAAGTTTCAGTTCGAGCAGGCTCTAAGGCTCACCGAGCTGGTTTTTAAGTCGGGCAGCAGCCTTGACGACACTCCCTGTGTGGTGCTGACCTTAGAGTCGAAAGATGTGGTGTCGGCACTGAAATAGGAGAAATTTAATAGTTTAAGATTATGGAAAAAACAGTTAGCAAAACGCTTGTTGCGGTGGGCAACCGCAGTCCCGAGCCTCTGTTTGCTATGACGCCGAGTGTGGTCAGCTCGGAGAAGTATTGGCGCTGGGGTGATGACAATATGATGCCCTGTGCGCTGTCGCTTATGTCGCGACGCTCGACAACACACCGCCGCATAATAAACGACAAGGCGGACTACATAGCCGGCAAGGGCTTCTCCTACGACGAGCAGCAGCCCCTACTGGGGGAGTTTGTGGCAAAAGCCAACGGCGAGGGCGACACGCTGCGCAAGGTTATTTACCGCCTCGCCTTCGACAAGGCGCTGATGGGCAATGCCTTCCTGGAAATTGTCACCGATGAGAAGCACTCGTTCCTCTCGCTCTATCATCAGGATGCGTCACGCTGCCGCCTCGCACGCGACGGGGAGCACGTCATCCTGCATCACGATTGGAGTCACTACCGCGAGGCGGAGGCCACGGTGTTGCCTTTGTATCCGCTCTTTGAGAAGATGGAGGATGGCTCGCTGCGCTCGGTGGTGCACTATAAGGATTATGAGCCTATGTTTGCGCACTATGGCGTGCCGAGCTACATCGCCGGAATGGGTGTCTCGGCAATAGCCTACAAGACCGACTGCTGGAACATATCGCGACTCGACAACTCGTTTCAGCTCTCGGGTGTGATGATGCTCGACGCCTCAATCGACAACGAGGCCGAGGCGGAGCGCATCGTGCAGGCTGCCGAGCGCAGGTTTGCGGGCAACCCGGGTCAGGTGATGTTTGTGGTGCGTGACGGTCAGGAGAGTGACAACTCACGTTTCATACCCGTCGAGGCGCGCAACGAAGGCGATTGGAGCGAGCTGCACGACCAGGCCACAAGCGACATCGTCATAGCCCACTCGTGGTTTCGCTCACTAAGTGGACTGGACTATGCGGCAGGGTTCAGCGCCGAGCGTATCCTGCACGAGTACGAGGTGGCACTGAACACGGTGATACTCGCAGCGCAGGAGGAGATACTTGCCCCCGTGAAGCAGGTCATAGCGCAGGTGCTGGGCGCAGACTCCTCGTCGTTGGAGATTATAAACCGCCCGCCGACACGCTCGAAACCTATCTATATGAAGGTGTGGGAGGCGCGCAAGGCCGACGGCTTGGAGTATGACCCCGAGGATGCAGAGCAGCAGTTGTTCCTCTCGCAGATAACCAAGTATAACGTAACAAAAATAGGATAATGCTATGAGATACAATATTATAACCCCTGCCGAGGTGGTCGGGATAGCTTTCAGCGATGGCGGCTACATAGCACCCACAGTCATCGCCGAGGAGGATATATCCTTATCCATCGAGCGTTGGGTAAAGCCCATAGTGGGTGAGGCGGTGCTCGAAGCTGTCGGTCAGGGCAGCTATGCCGAGCTGTGTCAGGATGTGTTGAAGCCCGCCATAGCCTTCTGCGTGCGTTGTCAGGTGCAGCCTCGTCTGAATGCCTCCTCATCGCAGCTGGGGCTGGCAGCAGCGGTGGGCAGTGGTGTGAAGGCTGCCGACGAGAGCCTCCGCGGCGAGTATATGCGTGCTGTGAAGGTGCGTGCCCGCACAGCATTGAAGAGTTTGTCGGACTATATGGAGGCGCACGCCACACAGATTAAGGAGTACGACAGAGGTCAGAACGTTCTAAATCGTTGTAGTTGTGATGGAGGCTTTGTTCAAATATTTTAGCGGGGGCATAATGGCTCTTGTGGCTCTGTTTGCACCCATCGTGCCTCTGGTGTGGTGCGTCGTAGGCTTTATAGGCGTGGACTTCGTGACGGGTGTGTGGGCGTCGCGTGCCGATGCCCGTGCCGAAGGCCGAGAGTGGTACTTCACAAGTCACGATGCGTGGCATACAGCCCAGAAGATGGGCTTTGCGATAGTGGCATTGGCGATGGCTTACCTTATTGACAGTCAGATGCTTGACTTTATGAATCTGCACCTCACGAAACTCTTTGCGGGCTTTGTATGCGGCGTGGAGATGTGGTCGTTCTTGGAGAATGCCTGCCGCATAAGTGATTCCAAATTGTTAAACTTCTTGCGATGCTATGTGCGTGGCAAGGTAAAGCAGAAGATAGACTATGAGCAGAGGACTTGATAATTGCAACCCGGGTAACATACGTCACTCGAAGGTGTGCTACAAGGGCGAGGTGCAGCCCTCGCAGGATGTGGCGTTCAAGCAGTTCCGTTCGCTGGCGTGGGGATACAGGGCTATGTTCGTGTTGCTCGACACCTACCGCATAAGGTATGGGCTGCGAACTGTCCGTGAGATGATTTCGCGCTATGCCCCCGCCACGGAGAACAACACCGAGGCCTACATCGCTGCGGTGTGCGACCTGACGGGCATAAGGGCCGATGAGCCGCTCAACACACGTCTCAAAAGCGATATGATACCCGTTGTGGCGGCTATGTCGAAGGTGGAGAACGGGGTGCTGCCCGACTTCGGAGATGTTGAGGAGGGCTTTAACCTCACACCCTGGGTTACTTCATAAATACGAAATAGACGGCGGCAATAAGGCAGCAGAAGGCTGCAAAGTGATTCCATTGCAGGCTCTCGCCACGAAAGACTACCGTCGTGAATATGGTAAAGACTACGAGCGTGATGACCTCCTGGATAACCTTCAACTGCATAAGTGTAAAGGGGCCTCCGTTGCCCACGAAGCCTATGCGGTTGGCGGGTATCTGGCACGAGTACTCGGCAAGGGCTATGACCCACGAAAAGAGTATGACCATATAGAGAGGCCACGACGATATGAGTTTCATCTCTTGCAACTTCAAATGACCATACCAGGCGAAGGTCATAAAGATGTTCGACACAACGAGCAGCAGGATGGTGTATAGAATCTTCATCTTGAAAGGGTTAATATTTGCGGTGCAAAGATAAGCGAAGATAATTCAAAATTCAAAATTACCCCAACATAAAGTTGGTGTTTCCTCCTTGCGGCTCGGCATAGTGTGCAAGCACCCTCTGCTCTCGCTTACTCGCAGCGGTGAATTTTTAATTTTGAATTATCACCTCCGTTCCCTGCTCCACAGTGCAAGTGTGAGGAGCGCAAAGGCAAGGTAGATAAGGGCGCAGCTTGTGGGGCTTATTTTTAGCGGGTAGGTTATCTCCCCTGTCGTTGCGGCCCACTCGGCAAGGGCGTTCATTGTCCCCACTATCATCTCCGTGCACCACTCAGCAGCACCTGCCAGGGGTGGTATGGGCAGCAGCACCCACACGAGCAGTATGGTTGTCGCCACGCTGCACAGAGCAACCATCAGCGGCCCGAGGATGATGCCCCACAATGTGACCTCACCAAAGAGCATCGACCCCAGCGGCAGGGTGGCTATGTTGGCTACAAAACCCACCACGGCGGCACTCACAGCCCAGATGCCCGCCTGACGCAGGGCGTTGCGCATCCACCCACGAATGGGGTGGCGCACCCTGAAACGCATCTGGTCAAGTTTCTCCGCCTCGCCGCGGTGACCCAATATCTTCCCTATAAGGGGCACTCCCCACTCCACGATGGCTGCCACGGCGAGTGCCGAGAGCAGAAAGCCCGCATCGTAGAGCGTGCGCCCATCCCACAGCAGCAGCACGAAGGCTGTGAAGCAGAGGGAGTTGAGGCTACGCCCTCCCGAGCCGGCGACGAGCGAGAGCTGAAAGAGGCTGAGCATCGTGGCGGCACGCATCACCGAGGGCGAGAAGTTGGCCATAGAGGCGTATGCCCAAATCATCGTACACGCCAGCAGACTGCGCCATATAGAGCCGTTGCGTATGCCCGCTATGGGTAGCAGGAGCAGGTTGATGACAACAAATACAAAACTCACGTGCAGTCCCGACACAGCCAGCAGATGAGCACCACCCGAGCGTATGTAGGCTGTGCGTTGTGACTTGGATATGAGGCTCTGCTGACCTATGCTTATCGAGGTGGCTATGGAGTGCACCTGTGGGCTGAGGTGTAGTGCCTCGATGCGACAGAGAGCCGTCGCTTGCAGCTTCTCGCCCAGAGTGGAGCCCTCCTGGCGGCTGATGATATCTTTCGGATGGAGGCGGATGCTGCCCACAACGCCCCTGCGCAGCATATAGTCGCCATAGTCGCTGGTGGGGTTGAAGGCCCGTATGTGGGTGCGGGCTGCGACTCTGTCGCCCGCCGTGAGATGCTCCGCAGCAGGTGCTGTGACCCTGACTGCCGCATTGCAGCGCCGCACTTTGTCGCCCTCGGCATAGCCCACGATGTGGGCGTTGAAGTGGCATAGGCTATCCCGCTGAGTTGTGACGTTGTCCAGCCGCAGCTCCACAAGTGAGGTGTGTGAGGGTAGCTTCTCGGCGTTGCGCCGCAGGGTTATGGTCGTTGCGCCCGCCATAAGTAGGGCAAGGGTTATGAGTGTAGTGCCTTTCCACCTGAGGGCTGCCGGCAGGGTCACACCAAGCCCCGCGATTGCAAGCCACAGCGGCAGACACACTCCATCGGCCAGCACTATACCTGTCACCAGCACCCCGAGAGCCATCAGCATAGGCACCTCACGCAGCCTTCGCGTAATATTTTCAAGTGGGGGAATCATAGTGTAAAGATAGTGTTTAATTTGTATTTACGCTCCAAAAATCATATCTTTGTTTATGCGCGGCGCGTCACAAAGACTAAACAGGACGTGGAGTGCGTTATTGTTGATGAGTAAAATTTTGCAGATGAGAAAGATATATTTGCTTACGATAATACTGCTGCAACTGCTCGGCGCAGAGCTATCTGCGGCACAGACCCTTGTGCACAGGCCGCCGCTCTACATCGTCAATGGCGAGCGGTGGAGTGAGCAGCAGGTAAAGACCATAGACCCCGAAGATATTGCGAGTGAGGAGCTGCTGCCTGCCGACGAGGAGACCGTAGAGAGGTATGGTCAGGAGGCTTCCAACGGAGTTATTATCATCACATTGCGATACGACACCCCCGCACGTTTCGAGCTCGGGGGCAGGGCTGTGCGTCTTGCCGACTACCTTGCCGAGCGCATAAGGTGGGAGTGGCCCGCCAACCCCGCAGCGAGGGTGGTTCTGCGGCTTAACATATCGCCCACGGGCGAGGCTACCATTGCCGAGGTGATAGACTCCACCGACAAGCGGTTTCTGAAACGTGTGCAGAAGGAGCTTGCACAGCTGCCCCGCTGGGTGCCGGCACGCAAGGCGGGCAAGGATATCGGGGATGACTACATACTGCGCCTGACGCTGCCCCGAGGTATGCAGCCGCAGCAGAGGCTCAGCGTCCCGATAATTGTGGGTGGGTCGTAAAAATTAACGCCTTTTTCTTGCACTTATACCTGCTATGGCTTATCTTTGTAGGCGGAGATTTATAACTAATTGATTTATTAGCGTTTACGATGAGAAAAATTCTTCTTTTTTCCCTTTGTCTTCTCTCTGGACTTGTGCTGTCGCAGCTGCTGCCTATGCTGCTTGGCATTGAGGGCTTCACCACAGCAAAGCCTACACTCGACATTCTGCTCTACATCTGCCTGGCCTTTATTATGATAAACGTAGGCCGTGAGTTCGACCTCGACAAGAGCCGCTGGAAGAGCTACACAGCCGACTACTTTATAGCTATGGCCACGGCGGCGGCTCCCTGGCTGATGATATGTCTCTACTATATGTGGCTGCTGCCCGAGGAGCTCTTCCTGTCGTGGGATGCGTGGAAGGAGAACCTGCTGCTGAGCCGCTTTGCTGCCCCCACATCGGCGGGCATACTCTTCACTATGCTGGCAAGTGCAGGGCTGAAAAAGACGTGGATATATCAAAAGACGCGTGTGCTGGCTATCTTCGACGACCTCGACACCATACTGCTTATGATTCCGTTGCAGATATTTATGATTGGCTGGAAGTGGCAGCTGGGTGTGGTGGCGATAGTTGTCTTTGCGTGCCTCTATCTGGGCTGGACACGGCTCGACAAATACAAGATGGACCAGGATTGGAGCTCCATCCTGGGCTACGCCACCGTCATTGTCTTTCTCTGCCAGGGTCTGCTCGCCATCACCGAGCAGTTCTTCGGGCACGACGGAGCCATCCATATCGAGGTGCTGCTGCCCGCCTTTGTGCTGGGTATGGTTATGAAGACGCGTCACACGACATCGCACAGCGACGAGCGCGTGGCCGATATCATCTCCTATCTGTTTATGTTCCTCGTGGGTTTGAGTGCTCCGCTCTTTGTGGGTGTCGATTTCTCGGCTACGGCGGGCGACTCGCTCATAGCTCAGGTGGGGGCAATGTCGTGGGGTGAGATTGCTCTGCACGTGGCAGTGGTCACAGCCCTGTCGAATGTGGGTAAGATGGTGCCTATGCTCTTCTACCGCGACAAGAGCCTCAGGGAGCGCCTTGCGCTGAGTATAGGTATGTTTACGCGTGGCGAGGTGGGTGCAGGCATTATCTTCGTGAGTCTTGGCTACGGCCTGGGCGGTCCGCTGCTTGCCATATCGCTGCTCACAATACTTACAAACCTTATCCTCACGGGCGGCTTTGTGGTGATAGTAAAAAGCCTTGCACAGAAGGAGGCTTAATCGTTTTATTTCAACAGTATGGTGTAGCTCTTGCCTGCGATGCGGGTGAGGGCTATTCTCTTTTTGTCGCCGCACAGAAGCGAGCAGCGGGTACGCACCTGCTCAATGCTTAGCGGGAAGTCGCGCAGCATAATATCCACCTTCTGCCCTCTGAGTTCGCGTTTCAGGGCTTTTATGTCGAAGGGTGCGATGCGCTCAATCTCGGCGACCCTGCCCAAAACACCTTCGGGATATTCCTCGGCGAAGCCAAACGAGTTATTGCTCCACACGTGAGCCTTGCCCCTGAGCGAATGAATCACCAGACGAGCCTTTTGCAGCGCCACATCGGGAATCACAAGGTAGCGAAAACGCTCCGCCTCAAACTCCGCCTCGGTGGGAGTGTTGTCTATCTCCTTACGCCTGACCTCGTAACGACCCCTGCCCACAGCCTCGGCGGCAAGCATAGCTTCGCCATTGCGGGTGTCGGTGTGGTTGTATATTATGACCTCCTTGCACTCGCCCGCAAGCGATATGACCTCTACGCGAGCCTCGGGGAAGAGCCTGAATGCCTCATCGACATCAAACAGTGGGGAATTCTTTATGGCAAGGTTATGGCTGATGCGCTTAATATCGGGCAGCAGGGCGAGTATGTCGGGCGAGCAATCTTCCAGACGGACAAGTTTCTGACCCTTGTCGCCGCGGCGGTCGGGGTCGGCATATACCCAGTCGAAGTGTTCGGTGCAGCGGGCAAGATACTCCTCTGCCGAGCAGCAGATGACCTCTACATTCTCAATGCCCATACGGCGCATATTCTCACGCGTAATGGCGGCGAGCACCGTGTCGCGCTGCAACGCTCCAACCCTCCGAACACGCTGTGCCAAGGCGGCGGAGTCTATGCCAAGTCCGCACGTAAGGTCGAGGAGAGTCTCGCCCTCGATGTGTTTTATTGCGGCGCACTCCTCGCTCGACGACTGCTCGATGGCTCGCTGCGGGATGATGCCGCGTGCCCTGTACAGACGTGGCAGCTTATGCCGTGCACGTTGCAGATACTTAACCTGCGAGGCCACCTCACGAGCATAAGGTATCTTCTTGTTGAGGGCTATTTTCAGGGGGTCGCACTCAATATTCTGCTCAATGGCGGCACGCACATCTTCGCGCAGCAGGATGTCCAACTCTTCGTGTGTCATACCTTTGAAAAACAAGTGGTTGCCCGAAAGGGGCAACCTCGTTCTTGTTACAACTTAAATTTGTAGTCTATGCCTATGACGTGGCAGTTCTGCCTCACTCTGCGCCAGCCCATATCGCTTGGGTGGCGGGGAACGATATCATACTCCCAGAACCTGCTGGGGTCGGGAATGACAAGGTCATAGTTGGGTTTCAGGTCGCCCTTGTTGTTCTTGTAGCGGACATCGTAGCTCTGGTCCATCTGGAAGCGGTAGTAGATATCCAGTCGGTTGTGGTTGTTAATCTTAAACTCGGTACCCACGGCAAAGCGCCAGCGGCTTATATACTGCTTGAAGGCTATGTTGTGGGTCTTGTAGTTGGGCACCGCATCGCGGGCGTTTATGGTGTTGTACAGTTCCACATAAGCGTAGGGCTCCCAGCGGCTGCGACGAATGTCGTAGGCGGCTTTCAGACGCGAGCGCAGCGATATGGCAGGGTTGGCACGTTCGTATCGGTTTATGGAGTCGGTGCGGAAATTCAGGCGCACACGCTCACGCAGCGACAGCTTGACACGTCCCACCTTGCACGAGCCCGTGATGTCTATGTTTACCATATGGCGCATCTTCCACTCCACCGAGCTTACGGGCGTATCATCGACAACATCGATATCCTCGTCACGCACATTCACAAGTGAGTAGCTTGCACCCACTTTAAGCCATCGCAGCGGCTTGTAGTTAAGGCCTACGCTCGACACCACCTTGTCAAGGTCGCTGAAATTGTTGTGCAGCCTCACCTGCTCGCTCCACTCGAAGCTCAGGTTGCGGGCTATGGGCACCTCCAATATGGCACGCATACGAGCCTGAAAGTCATCGCGGTAATGTACGTTGTAGGGCTCCGTGGGCGATTGCAGCCTTGGGTCGTTGTCAATGACATCCCCAATATCCTGCGCACGCAGCGTCACACTGCCCACAAGGGCTGCTGCAAGGAGCAATATGCGTAGTGGTCGTTTCATAGGTTTTGTGGTTTTAGTTCCGCCCAAATTGGGCAGTAAGGTTTTGCCGCTATACAAATTGGTTGGGCTTGGTGATGGTCTCCACCGAGTTGGAGTCTTCGCCCGGCGCCAGCTCGTAGTACACCTTCACGAAGGCTACATCGCGCAGAAAATCGACGTGTCCCACCTCGACCTTTATTACCTTGTGCCCCAGACGCTCCTCCAAGTCGGCAATCATCTCCTCGCGCCTGTCGGGCGTGATGAGCTGTATCTTCTCGTAGATGACGAGCTTTGCCGAGGTGTGGCGCAGCAGCGAGCGACCATCCACCAGGAGTATGAGCAGCAACAGCAGCGCATTGGCTACGAGCAACTCCACATAGCTGATATTCAGTGCCAGACCGTTTATGACCGCTACGGTGATGATGATAAACAGGTAGGTCATCTCACGAATGGGCACCGTCTCGGTGCGGTAGCGTATGACGCCAAAGATGGCAAACAGACCCAGCGTCATACCTATCTGTATGCTCACGCTCTCCATAAGGAATATGAGCAGGAACATAGCCGAGCCAAAGAGCATATAGGTCAGCACATAGTCGCGGCGCTGGCTCTTTACATAGTAGCAGTAGCGGGCTATAATCCACGTCACAAGCAGGTTGAAGGCAAAGCGCATCAGCAGATGCAGCAGGCTCTCGGTGTCGCACAGGGGCACACCCAGGAAGCTGATTTGATTGACTACGTCGTAGCCAAACTCCTCGGCTATCGAGGGGTCAAACTCCAAAAATTCTTCGTTCTGAATCATATCGTTTAGGTTTTATATTTTCTGTTGTTCCAATGTCTTGTGTATAAGGCGCAGCTTAGCCTTGAAGCGGTTGCCCTTCGCCGTGGGGTTTGTAAGGGCTGTGCCTATGCAGTACTTGCTCACTTTCAGACGCTTAACCCTCAGCCCGAGCATAATCTCCTTCATAGGCGAGTGACACAGTCCGTCTTGTTTAAGCTCAACGATGACCATCCCGGGAATCATCCTCGTCAGCGGCTCCGCAGCGCGCATATTCGTAAAGCGCAGATTCATATCTATCGTGAGTCGCTCGGTGTGGGCATTGTTCACAAGCGTTATGCGGTCAAACTCGGTGATGAGTGCCGGCGAGATATCCTCGGTGGGGTAGTTGGCTCTCTGGCGCAGAAAGTCGGTCGCCTCGGCGCTGCGTGTCACGGAGGCAAAGTACTCCTCGCCGATGGCTATGCGCTTCTTCTTGGTGCGCCCTCGGTTGGTCTTGTTCTTGACCTCGATGAATGTCAAGCCCGACTCAACGTAGGTGCGTGTGCGTATCTTCTGACGTGTCAGGCGGCGGTTGTGGTGCGCCGTGTACATATCCAGGTCGGCGGTGTCGTAGTAGAGCGTAGAGTAACGACACGCCCTCACATCGCCTATGACCTGCACCGAGTACTCGCGCACAGCCCTCAGCAGCAACTCGTTACATTGTTCCTGGCTAAGGACAAACTTGGTATCGACGCGATTCATCAGCTTAATGGATGACATCTCGTCGAGGGTGATTGTGGGCATCGCCTGCCACACTTTAAGCGCATTGAGCTGCTCGTAGGTCATACGCGGGCTTTTACTCGTCAAAGACGTACTCAAAGACCTTCACGGTGTAGAGCTTTCCGTTGGGCAGGTAGTTGTACTGCTTGTGCTTGGTACCGTCGGAGTTGTACTCGTACTTGCGTATGCGCTCCACTCTGTTGCGGTCGTCGTAGATAACCTCCTTGATAACCTTCTCGGTCACAGGGTCGTACTCGCACGTCTCGCGACGTATCTGTCCGAACTGGTTGTACTCTATCTCCTCAATCTTGCGGCCGTGCTCGTCATATACGGTGAGGTGGTCGAGCCAGCGGCGTTTCTTCGTGGCGTCGGTGTTCCACTCCTTGACGGTGAGGTTCTTGCGTCGTGCACGCTTCGCCAGGGTTTCGGGGCTCACGGTCTGCGCAGCAATGCCCTGCACGAAAAATAATGCAGCGGCAACGAATAATAATTTTTTCATAGTTTACAGGTTGTTAGCACTTGTCATCAAATGACAACATCTTCACAAAGATAACGTATTTATTCCAAATACACAAAAAAAAGACGGCATTTTGGAAAACGCCGTCTCTGGGAATATATCTACTACGCTATCGCTTGCCGCCCACAATGTCGAGCTCCGACATAATGTGCTGGCACTCTGCGAACTTATCCACAACCCACAATACATAGCGTACATCTACGCCTATGCAACGCTGCAACTCGGGCTCAAAAGCCACATCTCCCGACATAGCCTCCCAGTTGCCGTCGAAGGCCAGACCTATCAGGCGACCCTTGCCGTCAAGTACGGGAGAGCCTGAGTTTCCGCCCGTGATGTCGAGGTTGGCAAGGAAGCCCACGTGCAGCTTGCCATCCTTGTCGGCATAGCGGCCGTAGTCCTTCTTCTCGTACAGCTCTTTGAGCTTGGGCTCCACGGTGAACTCCAATGGGTTTGTCTTGTCCTCCTTGGCGATGACACCCTCCAATGTGGTGAAGTAGTTGTATGTCACGGCGTCGGCAGGGTTGTAGGGCAGCACCTGTCCGTATGTGAGGCGTATGGTGAAGTTGGCGTCAGAGTACCACGCCTTGTCGGGCCTCTGGCGCATAAGTCCCGCAACGTAGAGGCGGTGAGCCTCGTTCACGGCTGGCGCATACTTCGCATACTCCCTGTATGCATTGCCATATACCTCTATAACCGAGTTGGCAAGAGCCACGGCAGGGTCACTCTTCAACTGCTCGGCAGTTGCCGCCTGCACCTTTTCCAGCGAGGTGAATACCGAGTTGTCATAGAGCCAGTCGATGTACTTGTCGCTGCATCCGCCAAACTGCTTGTCGATAACCTCGGCATAGATTGAGGGCAGATACTCCTTGTCCATATTCTCGCGCACGATCTGCATCATACGCTTTGCAACCTTGCGGTCGAGAGCTGCGTCATAGTCCTTGTAGAAACCTGCGTAGCGTGTTGGCTGTGCGCGCGATACGTTAATAAGCTCGATGCCGCGCAGCATAGCCTCCTGCAAGTATTGCAGTCTGCCCTCGGCAGGGGTAATCTTCTCGATGGCCTCCTTCATTTTGGGCAGCGCCTCGATGAAGCCCTCCTCGGGCAGTGTGTTTGCATCGGCCCACTTCTGGAACGACTCCTCCTGAGCCTGCTTCTGCGCCTTCACACCCAGCTTCTTGATGCCGCGTGACATACCGATAGAGTTCTTCCAGTAGTTTGACGATGAGGCATACTTCGAGGCGTACTTAATGCGAATCTCGTCACTTGCCTCCATTGCCTCCCAGATGATTGCCTGGCGCTCGCCACGGATGAAGATGCGCTGTGGGTTGTCCACCTCCAACATTTGGTCAATCTCGTACGAGGTCATATAGCGTGTCGTAGAGCCTGGGAAGCCCATAACCATCGCAAAGTCGCCCTTCTTGTAGCCGTCGAGTGATATTTCGAGGTGGCGGGGAGCCTTGTAAGGCACGTTCTCCTTCGAGTAGTTGGCGGGCTTGTTCTCCTTGTCGGCATATACGCGGAAGATTGAGAAGTCGCCCGTGTGACGAGGCCACATCCAGTTGTCGGTGTCGCCGCCGAACTTACCTATCGACGATGGAGGAGTGCCCACCAGACGCACGTCGGTAAATATCTCATACTCAAAGGCGAAGTACTGGTTGCCACCGAAGAACTCCACCACGCTGTATGTGTGGTGCTCGCCCAGCTCCTCCTGCTTCGCCTTGGTCAAAGATTGTATGTTCTCGCGAATGATTTTCTGACGCTCCTTCTCGCCTGCAATCGAAGGTACGTTGCCCAGGATGTCGGCTGTGACATCCTCTATCGAGCGCACAAAGCGCACGCTGAGACCCGGGCAGGGCAGCTCCTCGGCGTGTGACGATGCCCAGAAGCCGTTTTTCAGGTAGTCGTGCTCGATAGATGACAGAGCCTGTATGGAGCCGTAGCCGCAGTGGTGGTTGGTGAAGATAAGACCCTTGTCGGATACAATCTCGCCCGTGCAGCCGCCACCGAAGATGACGATGGCATCTTTGAGTGATGAGTTGTTAACCGAATAGATATCCTCGGCAGAGAGTTTGCAGCCCTTGGCCTTCATATCCTTGATGTTCATCTTTTGCAGGTAGGGCAACAGCCACATACCCTCGTCAGCGATGGCACTCAGTGAGAAGATTGCCGCCGCAAGTGTTAAAAATGCTTTTTTCATAACTATTTGGTTTTTATTGTGTTTCTATCTTTTGTGTGTGGCTTTCTTGCCGCTCGTTTATTGCTTGTTTGTTGTATTTGCCACGTCTGAGCTAAGTCGCCTGATGCAAAGGTATAAACGGGAATTCAAAATTCAAAATCAGGAGGCGTTGATATTTAGGGAATTTAGGGAATTTAAGGAATTTAGGGAGTTTAAGGAAAGCATTCTGTTGCGTCATCGCTAAATTCCCTAAGCTCCCTAAACTCTCTATGCTCCCTAAATTCCCTAAACTCCCTACTCTTTCCTCTTTTTCCTCTTTGTTAATTTCTCGTTGATAACTCCCCCGCCGCAGAGATTTGTGCGTTAAGAAATTGTTAACGTAACTCGCTGATAAAGATAACGATAATTTTCGACATATAAACAAATGCTTATAACTCTGCCAAAACCATAAGTAAAAAGAATTGCAATCGGCGAAAAATGGGGTAAAAAGCCCGAAAAAGAGTTATTTATATAGTGTTTTTCAAAAAAAATGATTATCTTTGCAGCCGATTTCGGCGATTTTGAAGACGAAAACACAATTTTTTGAGACGAAAACATATTTTTTTATTAACAAAATTAAAGGACAAGTTTTAAGATGCCAACTATTCAACAGTTAGTTAGAAACGGTCGAGTGAAGATGGAGGACAAGAGTAAGTCTCCCGCACTCGCAGCGTGTCCACAGCGTCGTGGTGTATGTACCCGTGTATATACAACCACCCCAAAGAAGCCAAACTCGGCTATGCGTAAGGTGGCACGTGTAAGATTGACAAATGGCAAGGAGGTCAATGCCTACATTCCAGGCGAGGGTCACAACTTGCAGGAGCACTCAATCGTATTGGTACGCGGTGGTCGTGTTAAGGACCTCCCAGGTGTACGTTATCACTTAGTACGTGGTGCTCTCGATTCAGCAGGCGTGGACGGACGTCGTCAGCGTCGCTCAAAGTACGGTGCAAAGCGACCTAAAGCTGGTAAGAAGTAAAATTGACAAATTAAATTAAGTAAACAAAATGAGAAAAGCTAAGCCAAGAAAGCGAATTCTACTTCCAGATCCCAAGTTCAACGACGTTGAGGTAACACGTTTCGTGAACAATCTTATGCTGGATGGAAAGAAGAGTATTGCTTACACCATCTTCTATGATTCATTGGAGTTGGTAAGCAAGAAGATGAAGGATGCTGATAAATCTCCACTGGAAATCTGGAAACAGGCTCTTGAGAATATCACACCCCAAGTCGAAGTTAAGTCAAAGCGTATCGGTGGTGCAACATTCCAGGTCCCTATGGAGGTTAGACCGGAGCGCAAAGTTTCTATTTCAATGAAAAACCTTGTCCTTTATTCGCGTAAGCGCGCCGGCAAGTCAATGGCTGAGA
The DNA here is from genome assembly GCA_045603645.1 of Alistipes sp. GTDB lineage: Bacteria > Bacteroidota > Bacteroidia > Bacteroidales > Rikenellaceae > Alistipes. Next base: position 33,661 of record JAZUMN010000057.1, read on the forward strand.
AACTCTCTGCTGAGATTGTTGATGCATTCAACTCTCAGGGTGCAGCCTTCAAGCGTAAGGAGGAGATGCACCGCATGGCGGAGGCAAACAAGGCATTTGCACATTTCAGATTCTAAAAACCTCGGTAGAACATGGCAAGAGATCTTAAATATACTCGTAATATCGGTATCATGGCACACATCGATGCCGGTAAGACAACGACATCAGAGCGTATTCTGTTCTACACAGGTAAGACTCACAAGATTGGTGAGACTCACGAGGGTGCAGCAACAATGGACTGGATGGCTCAGGAGCAGGAGCGTGGTATCACCATCACCTCAGCTGCTACAACTGCATTCTGGCAGTACAAGGACCACCAGTATCAGATTAACCTGATTGACACCCCAGGACACGTTGACTTTACCGTTGAGGTAGAGCGTTCATTGCGCGTGTTGGACGGTGCTGTGGCTACATTCTGTGCTGTGGGTGGCGTTGAGCCTCAGTCTGAGACTGTATGGCGTCAGGCTGACAAGTACAACGTGCCACGTATCGGTTATGTAAACAAGATGGACCGTACAGGTGCCGATTTCTACGCTGTTTGCGCGCAGATTAAGGAGCACTTCGGCACAACGGCTCTCCCAGTGGTATTGCCTATTGGTGCAGAGGATAAGTTCGAGGGTTTGGTAGACCTTATATATAATAGAGCTATCTACTACTACGACGACAAGACTGTTCGTGATAACTTCGAGTACAAGGAGATTCCTGCTTCTATGCAGGCTGAGGCTGCCGAGTGGCGTGCAAAGCTCATCGAGGAGGTTGCCGCTACCGACGATGCTCTTATGGAGAAGTTCTTCGAGGACCCCGACTCAATCACTCCCGATGAGTTGATTGCTGCTATCCGTACAGCTACAATGAATATGTCTTTGGTGCCTATGATGTGTGGTTCTTCATTCCACAACAAGGGCGTTCAGCTTCTGTTGGACTACATCATGGCGTTCCTTCCTTCACCACTGGATGTGCCAGCTGTTGAGGGTGTAAACCCAAAGACTGACGAGGTTGAGAAGCGTGAGGCAACAGTAAACGACCCATTCTGCGGTTTGGCCTTCAAGATTGCTACTGACCCATTCGTAGGTCGTCTGGCATTCGTACGTGTTTACTCAGGTGCCTTGGATGCAGGTTCTTACGTCTTGAATGCACGCAGCGGCAAGCGCGAGCGTATCAGCCGTATCTACCAGATGCACGCTAACAAGCAGAACCCTATCGAGCGCGTTGAGGCAGGTGATATCTGCGCAGCAGTAGGTTTCAAGGAGATTCGCACAGGTGATACCTTGACAGCTGAGAACGCACCACTGGTATTGGAGCAGATGACATTCCCTGAGCCGGTTATCGGTCTTGCGGTAGAGCCAAAGACTCAGAAGGATTTGGATAAGCTCGGCATCGCACTTGCTAAGCTTGCTGAGGAGGACCCAACATTTACCGTTCGTACAGATGAGGAGTCTGGCCAGACAATCATCAGCGGTATGGGTGAGCTTCACCTCGACATCATCGTTGACCGTCTGCGTCGTGAGTTTGGCGTAGAGATCAACCAGGGTGCTCCACAGGTGAACTACAAGGAGGCTCTTACTCAGACTGTTCAGCACCGTGAGGTATTCAAGAAGCAGACAGGTGGTCGTGGTAAGTTCGCCGACATCATCTTCGAGATCGGCCCAGCCGAGGAGGGTAAGACAGGTCTTACGTTCGTTGATGAGGTTAAGGGTGGTAACGTACCTAAGGAGTTCATCCCTGCTGTTCAGAAGGGCTTCGAGTCAGCTATGGCAAATGGTGCGTTGGCAGGTTACACAATCGACGCGATGAAGGTTACGTTGAAGGATGGTTCATTCCACCCTGTGGACTCTGACCAGCTCTCGTTCGAGATTTGTGCCCGCAACGGCTTCCGCCAGGCAGCTCCAAAGGCAGGTTCGGTTATCATGGAGCCTGTGATGGCTGTTGAGGTTGTTACTCCTGAGGAGTCTATGGGTGATATCATCGGTGACTTGAACAAGCGTCGTGGTATGATTCAGGGTATGGACCAGAAGGGTACTGCACGCGTGGTTAAGGCTAAGGTGCCATTGTCAGAGATGTTCGGTTATGTAACCGTACTGCGTACAATATCATCAGGTCGTGCAACATCATCAATGGAGTTCTCTCACTTCGAGGAGGTTCCTGCAAACCTTGCAAAGGAGATTATCGAGAAGAGTGGCAAGCGTAATGAGTTAGAATAATAAGAGTAAATAAATATGAGCCAGAAAATTAGAATTAAGCTTAAATCTTTCGACCACAACTTGGTAGATAAGTCAGCCGAGAAGATTGTCAAGACAGTGAAGGCAACAGACGCTATGGTTAGCGGTCCTGTGCCCCTGCCAACAAAGAAGCAGATCTTTACAGTAAACCGCTCAACCTTCGTAAACAAGAAGGCACGCGAGCAGTTCCAGTTCTGCACTTTCAAGCGCATTATCGACATCTACTCATCAACCCCTAAGACTATCGACGCTCTGATGAAGCTCGAATTGCCTTCTGGTGTTGAGGTACAGATTCAGGTCTGATAAGATGAACATAGCCTTTCGGGGGGCGCATTGATTTGTTGCGCCCCACGCAAGTGCGGTTTTCCCCGAGAGGGCAGTGCGCCGAAGAATGAAGCAAGGGGGAAGCAAAGAAAATGAATATACATTATATTTATATAAACACAAATCACTTTTATTAACAAACGTAATTCGACAAAAAATGTCAGGACTAATTGGAAAGAAAATCGGAATGACTTCCGTTTACAGTGCCGAGGGTAAGAACATACCATGCACTGTCATTGAGGCTGGTCCGTGTGTAGTTACGCAAATCAAGACAGTTGAGAAGGATTCTTACGAGGCTGTTCAGATTGCCTATGACGACAA
>JAZUMN010000058.1:0-18896 GCA_045603645.1 Alistipes sp.
TCCATATCCTCCACCGTGTACTCGGTGTCCTCCACCACATCGTGCAGCAGGGCTGCGACAACCGACTTCACGCCCAGCCCTATCTCATCGACCACTATCTGTGCTACTGCAATAGGATGCAGGAAGTAAGGCTCGCCGGAACGGCGCCTTACCCCCTGGTGTGCCTCCTTGGCGAGGAAGTAGGCTCTTTTAATAAAGTTCCAATCCTCGTCGCTGCGGCAAATCTTTTCGCACGAGTGCCTTAACTCCTGCCATTTGCTCTCAATGAGAACCTCATCCTCAGCAGTATACTCCATAGGCTCTATTGTTTCTGAGTCATAGCCTCGCGGAGCTTAGCCTCCACCTCGGCACATAACTCTGCATTTGTCGAGAGCAACTCCTTCACGGCGTCGCGACCCTGGCCTATCTTCTGCTCTCCGTATGAGAACCACGAGCCCGACTTCTTGATGATGCCGTAATCAACGCCCAAATCGACTATCTCGCCAATCTTCGAGATGCCCTCGCCGAACATAATGTCGAACTCGGCGCGCTTGAATGGAGGTGCCACCTTATTCTTTACAACCTTGACCTTGGTGCGTGTACCCAACTGCTCCTCGCCATCCTTGATGACCGAGGCACGGCGTATGTCGATGCGTACACTGGCGTAGAACTTCAAGGCATTACCGCCCGTAGTGGTCTCGGGGTTGCCATACACAACGCCAATCTTGTCACGCAGCTGGTTGATGAAGATGCAGACGGTCTTGGTCTTTGAGATGCTCGCCGTGAGCTTGCGCAGTGCCTGTGACATAAGGCGTGCCTGCAAGCCCATCTTCGAGTCGCCCATCTCACCTTCAATCTCTGCCTTGGGCGTAAGCGCCGCCACAGAGTCTATGACGATGATGTCTATGGCACTTGAACGTATGAGTGAGTCGGCAATCTCCAACGCCTGCTCGCCGTTGTCCGGCTGCGAGATGAGCAGGTTGTCGACATCCACACCCAGCTTCTGGGCATAGAAGCTGTCGAAGGCGTGCTCGGCGTCAATGAAGGCTGCTATGCCGCCCGCCTTCTGTGCTTCGGCAATGGCGTGTATCGCCAGCGTTGTCTTACCTGATGACTCGGGGCCGAAAATCTCAATCACACGTCCCTTGGGGTAACCACCCACACCAAGTGCAACATCCAATGTTATTGAGCCTGTGGGTATTACGGGTATGTCGGTCACGGCCTCGCTGCTCATACGCATAATTGAGCCCTTGCCAAAATCTTTCTCAATCTTATCCATCACTGCGCTCAGCACTTTGAGCTTGTCAGGATTTACTTGTGTCTTCTCTGCCATATCTCTATTTTTTATCTAATTCGTTAATAATTTGGTTGTAGTGGTCGGCGGTACGCACCTTGTCAAAGATGTGGGTTATGCGTCCCTCGGCGTCAAGCAGGAAGGTTGTCCTGACTACGCCCATATAGCGTCTGCCGTACATAGACTTCTCCTGCCACACGCCAAATGCCTCACACATAGTCTTTTCCGTGTCGGCAAGGAGCGTGAAGCCAAGGTCGTGCTTTGAGCAGAAGTTCTGATGTGAACGCTCGCTGTCGGGGCTCACGCCCACGATGCGGTAACCTCTTGCAGCCAACTCTGCCTCTCCGTCGCGCAGACTCTTAGCCTCCAACGTGCATCCCGAGGTGTTGTCCTTGGGGTAGAAATAGAGCACGGTCTTGCCTCCTTTAAGGTCGCTCAGCCTCAGCTGGTCGCCATTTTGCGTCGTGAGAGAGAAGTCGGGAGCCATATCCCCTATCTGTAATTTCGCCATATCCTACGTTTTAGGAAAATAATTACTCAAAGTTAATGCTTTTTCTTGAATAATCATAAAAAATGTGCCGTTTTTTACGCTGCGGGGCTGTTAATCCCACATCATCACGGTCTGCACCTGCTCGTTGAACTCCTCCTGCGAGGTATTCAGGCGCTTGTTGCACGCCGGGCAGCGTATGGCTGTCTCGGTCTCGATATAGCTCTCGCACCCTACGCAGCGGGGCAAGATACCCATTGATTCATCCTGGCTGTAATTGAACTCTGCGCCACAGTGGCGACACTTGATTTGATAAGCAATTCCCATAGTTGTAATGTTTTAAGTGTTTATTATCTTCTTCTACATTGATTTCTATTACCTTGTCCTGTTATCATACAATAGACTTCGGCAAAAATGCCTATAAAGCATAAAATTCCAAATAACATAACACAGTCGGTCTTTAAGGGTTTACTAAATGTTTTCATTGATTTCACAATGCAAAGAAACACCCCTATTGTGACAACTTGTGACACAAAGAAAATTTTTTGCAATTTTTTTGTGATTTTGTGGCGAGATGGAGGAGATTAGGGAGATTAGGGAGATTAGGGAAGTTAGGGAAGTTAGGGAGTTTAAGGAAACTCTGTTGCGTCATCGCTAAGTTCCCTAAATTCCCTAAATTCACTATTCACAACAACTATTCCCGTGCGGTCAGCACCATCATCGAGGTAAGCGCTTTGGTCGCTGCGTTCCAAAAGCGTTTGCGACCGTTACTTTGTTACAATGTTACTTTGTTACACTTGTTACACCCCTGTAACAGTGTAACAACTGTAACAACTGTAACAACGTCATGCCACATTTTTGCACTCCACGGCAGATGCAATAGTGATTAGTGTGCAGGCAAAAATGATTGGCATCTACCTTTTAATATGGGCGGTAGCAAGTGTGAATAGTAAAAGGTAGATTCCCATCGTCGGCTACGCCTTCGGGGAATGACGTATTTATTTATTGAATTCATTATACCATTACAGGTATTACACCCCTTGTAATGTTGTAATGTTTGTAATGTTTTATAAGGAATTTAGGGTAATTAACGCTTACTCGCTCGCAAGCTTAGAGAGACCCTTGCGGATATACGCTGCTACATACTGCTCCAAGGCGGGCGTGTCGAGAATCTCTATGTCGTCCATAAGTCCCACGACAAAGCGCCCTACGCCTGCGTATGATGCAACGTAGGTGTCCAGCACCCAGTACTCGCCCTCGCACGATAGTTCCTGCTCAGCCAGAGGATACTCCTCCAAGAGCAGATTGCGAGCCATCATACCGAGCCTCAGGCGTACGCGGTGACGCTCATCGCCACTCACGCGGAAGATGTCGATAAAGCTCTTGCGGTGCTGCTCCTGGTGCTGCCACGGCTCATCGAGAATATCCACAGAGCCTATGCGTGCCAGCTTAAAGAGCTTGCAGGAGTCGCTCTCGGTGTCGTAGCACCACACCTGCACATAGTTCGTTGTGAAGGCAAAGGGCTCCACCCTGCGGTCACGAACAACGCTGCCGTGTGCCGAGCGGTAGTCCCTGAGCACCACACCCCGCTGCTGCTCTATCGCCTCAATAAGGGCGTGCACCGTAGCGGCATTGCTGCCCTTGACGATGGTGTCCGCCAGAATCTTATTGTCATAGACCGAGTAGAGCTTGCGTTTGAGGTTCTGTTTCAGTAGGTTGGTATCGTCGATGCTCTCGATGGCACGTTTAAGTATCACGGCCTCCTCCTCGGTGAAGTGCACGAGTTGCGAGATATCCTTGAAGTGAGGTGACTCCTTGTCCAGACGTATGTGCTGGCCGTTCTTCTTGATGACGAAGCCCGCCTCACGGAAGGTGTCTATATAACGATATATGGTGCGACGTGACATATCCAGCCGCTGGGCGATATCGTCCACGGTGTAGGCGGTGTTTGCCGTCAGCATCTTCATAAGACGCAACATTCGCTCTATCTTTGGCTGGTCCATAGGCATTACAAACATTACAAACATTACAGCATTACAGAGGTGTAATGTCTATAATGGTGTAATGAATTCAATAAATAAATACGTCATTCCCCGAAGGCGTAGCCGACGATGGGAATCTACCTTTTACTATTCACACTTGCTGCCGCCCATATTAAAAGGTAGATGCCAATCATTTTTGCCTGCACACTAATCACTATTGCATCTGCCGTGGAGGGCAAAAATGTGGCATGACGTTGTTACGGTTGTTACAGTTGTTACACTGTTACAAGGGCTGTAACTGTTGTAACTGTTATAACTGTAACGGTGTAATGAATTCTTAATAACATTCTCTTTCTTTTGCGACTATGCACAACGACTATTTCCGTGCGTCAGTCAAATAATTTCGGAATTATATAGTTTAGTGTTGCTCTGTCATTGCGAGGAGCGTTAGCGACGTGGCAATCTCATTGTGTGAAATTATGAGTGGGAGATTCCCACGCTCGTTACACTCGCTCGGAATGACAAATGGTTTACAACATTCAAGTAGATAATTCCGAATAATTTTGAATTTTAATCCACCACAAGGGTGGCTTTTCACTGCTCCTGCTCGGCATAGCGCAAATAAATTTGCTCTCTGCTCTCGCTTACTCGCAGCGGTGAATTTTGAATTTTGAATTTTGAATTCCCAACTCCCTATCCCTTTGCGATGAGTCGCTCCACCTCCTCAATCTGTGCCTTGAAGGCTTTGTCGGTCTCGATGAAGTTGGTGACGCTCTTGCAAGAGTGCAGCACCGTGGCGTGGTTGCGGCCTCCTATCGCCGCACCGATAGATGCCAGGGGCAACTTGGTGTGCTGCTTGGCCAGGTACATAGCCACCTGACGTGCCTGCGCCACCTCACGCGTACGCTTCTGCGAGTTGAAGTCCTGCAACTCAACGTTGAAGTACTCGCACACAATCTCGGTGATGCGGTTTATGGATATCTCCTTCTGCGACACGTGAACGTAGGCCTTCAAGACCTCCTTAGCCAGCGACGTAGATATTCGGCGGTTCAGATACTGGGCATTGGCTTTGAGCGAGAGCAGAGCACCCTCAATCTCGCGTATGTTTGCCGAGATGTTGTCCGCAAGGTAATTGACCACATCGTCAGTGAGCCTTACACCCATACCTTCGGCCTTGGAACGTATGATTTTAAGCTTTGTTGGGTAGTCGGGAGTATCAATCTGTGCCGACAGGCCCCACTTGAAGCGTGTGAGCAGACGCTGCTCGATATCCTTCAACTCCACGGGAGGCTTATCCGAGGTGAGGATAATCTGCTTGCCCGCAAGTTGCAGGTGGTTGAAGATGTTAAAGAAGGCGTTCTGCGTGCCTGCCTTGCCCGTGAGCTCTTGGATGTCGTCAATGATGAGCACATCGACCATCTGGTAGAAGCGTATGAAGTCGTTTATGTCGCCGTTCTTGTAGGCTGTCTGGAACTGAGCCTGGAACTTGTTTGTCGAGACATAGAGCACCTGCAATTCGGGATGACGCTCGCACACCTCGTGACCTATCGCCTGCACGATGTGGGTCTTGCCCAAGCCCGAGCCACCATATATATAATGGGTTGAAGGGCGACGAGCCTGGTGACAGCGCCACGGCCATACCTGCCGAGCGAGCCAGACGGTTGCAGTCACCCTCGACGTGTGTCGAGAAGGTGTACTTGCTGCTGAGCTGTGGGTCTATGCGCAGACGCTGCTTGACAACACCGGGGATGACGAATGGGTTTTTGATGTTCGAGGTGTCGGTCTGTGTCAGGTGACGCGATATGGCAGTCATATCGGCATTGCCCGATACGGCGATCTTCTCCTCAGAACTTGGCACCGAGTAGAGCAGACGTGTTTGGCGACCATACATCTGCATAATTGCCTGCGCAAAAATCTTCATATAGTTGTCCTGGATGTGGGTAACGTAGTTCTCGTTAGGAACCAGGAGCCGAAGATTTGTTCCGTCAAAAGATATGGGTCGTATGGGTTCAAACCACTTGGCAAACTCCGCCTGTGGAGTCTGCTCTTTGATGCGGTCAAGGCATACTTGCCATACTTCCTGATTTGTGTGAGTGTTCGCCATTATTTTTGTCGTCTTTCTACTGGGTGTATAATTTTTTTTCGTTATCTTTGGTGCGAGTTTCGTCCCGGCCGCCTTGCTTGACTTGGGTGGTTTGTTAGCCTCTGTTAATCAGTAATTTAGCCTGATTGTGTAACGCCTCAAAACCCTAAAAGCCATAAAGCAGCTCACGAAAAAACTCAGTCTGTCTCGGATTGTTTTCTTTGACAATGCAAAGTTGTAAATAATTTTGTTAAAATAAATTTATTTTTCACTTGTTTGTTATCTTTTTTTGTATATAGAGAATCAATGCTTTTTTGGGGGCGATTTTTTAACTCGTTGATATTGAATATTTGAAAAAAAAACACTACTTTTGCCTATCAAAAAATGATATAATAGACATTAGTAATAATAGTTAAAACTTATAGTTTATGACAAATGAATTAGACCAGGTTGTTCTGGCAAAAGCGCAATCTTGGCTTACAGGAGATTACGACCCAAGTACCAAGGAGCAGGTGCAGTTTTTGATGGATAATAACGTCAAGGAGCTGACCGAGAGTTTTTACAAGGATTTGGAGTTTGGTACAGGTGGCTTGCGCGGAATTATGGGCGTGGGCACCAATCGTATGAATATATATACAGTAGGTACGGCCACTCAGGGCCTGGCAAATTACTTGAAGAAGAACTTTGCCGGCGAGCAGGTTAAGGTTGCTGTGGCACACGACAGCCGTAACAATTCGCGCCTCTTTGCCGAGTGGGTTGCCGACATCTTCGCCTCGAACGACTTCAAGGTATATCTCTTCGATGCGCTGCGCCCTACCCCTGAGATGAGCTTCGCCATCCGTGAGCTGGGACTCCACTCGGGTGTTGTCATCACCGCTTCGCACAACCCCAAGGAGTATAACGGCTACAAGGCCTATTGGACCGACGGTGCCCAAGTAACCTCGCCCCACGACGTGAATATCATCGACGAGGTTAAGAAGATTACCTCAAACGAGCAGGTGCTCAAAGGCCGCAACCCTGAGAACATCACCATCCTGGGTGAGGAGTTTGACAAGATTTACCTCGACCGCATCAAGGCTGATGTGCAGCTCTCGCCCGAGTGCGTAGCCAAGTACCACGATATGAAGATTGTCTATACCCCACTCCACGGCTCGGGTGTGCGCCTTGTGCCTGAGTCACTCAAAAACTTCGGCTTTACCAATATTATAATAGTTAAGGAGCAGGCTGTTGTCGATGGCAACTTCCCCACCGTTGAGTCACCCAACCCCGAGGAGCGTAAGACTATGTCGATGGCTATCGACCTGGCTAAGGCTGAGGGTGCTGACCTTGTGCTGGCTACCGACCCCGACTCTGACCGCCTGGGTGTAGCTCTGCGTACGGGCAAGGGCGACTATGTGTTGCTGAACGGTAACCAGACGCTGGCTCTGCTGCTTAGCTACCAGCTCACCCGCTGGGCAGAACTCGGCAAGATAGATGGCAATCAGTATGCCGTTAAGACCATCGTTACTTCGCAGATGGCAAATGCCGTTGCCGAGCACTTCGGTGTTAAGTGTTACGACTGCCTCACAGGCTTTAAGTATATCGCCAAGATTATCCGCGAGAATGAGGGCGTAGCCAAGTATATCGGCGGTGGCGAGGAGAGCTTCGGCTACCTTGCGGGCGACTATGTACGCGACAAGGATGCTGTGTCGGCTTGTGCTTTGGCTGCCGAGGCTGCTGCGTGGGCAAAGGATACTATGGGTCTGACGCTGTATGAGTGGTTGCAGGAGCTGTATGTTAAGTATGGTTTCTTCCGCGAGTCGCTGGTGTCTGTTGTCCGCAAGGGCAAGGAGGGTGCCGAGCAGATTCAGCAGATGATGGTCGATTTCCGCACCAATGCACCTAAGGAGCTGGCTGGCTCACCTGTTGTCAAGGTGCTGGACTACAAGAGCTTGGAGGAGTTGGATGTTGCTACGGGCGAGAAGAAGCCTATCGAGCAGGATTCGAGCAATGTGCTTCAATGGATTACTGCCGACGGCACTATCGTATCGGTACGCCCCTCAGGCACCGAGCCTAAGATTAAGTTCTACTTCGGCGTTAAGGAGCCTCTGGCAAGTGTTTCACAGTATGACGAGGTGCTTGCTGCGCTCGACGCCAAGATTGAGACTATCAAGAGCGACTTGAAGTTGGCGTAGCGGCCTTTTACAATCTCAATGGAAAGAGGTTGTCCTTCAAAAAATTGTTGGACAACCCCTTTTTTTGTGGTAGGGAAATTAGGGAGTTTAGAGAGTTTAGGGCAATTCTGTTGCGTCATCGCTAAATTCGCTATGCACAACGACAAACTTTGCGCGTTAGCCAATTTTGAATTTTAATACACCATTCACAACGACAAACCTTGCGCGTCAGCCAATTTTGAATTTTGAATTTTGAATTTTGAATTCCAACCATTACACCCCCTGTAATGCTGTAATGTTTGTAACGCCTGCTACTTTACCCTTATGATGTTTATGCCGTCACGCAGGGGCAGGATGACACTCTCTACCCTCTCATCTTCCACCACCATACGGTTGAACTCAATGAGTGCCTGCGTATGCAGGTCGTTGTGTGCCACGGGCTGCACCACCTTGCCATACCAGAGGATGTTGTCCGCCAGCAGCACCGAGCCGCTATGTACCAACCCTTTGTCCATCAGCATATTATAATAGGCAGGATACTCTCGCTTGTCGCCATCGATAAAGACCATATCGAACTGCTTGCCCAGCTGTGGCGCTATCTCCAATGCCGAGCCTATGTGGTGGCGAATCTTATGCCCGTGATGGGAGCGGGCGAAGAACGACTGCGCAATGGACTCCAACTCATCATCCACCTCGCAGGTGTCTATCACACCACCCTCCTCCAAGCCTGCCGCCATACACAGCGCCGAGTAGCCCGTGAAGGTGCCTATTTCGAGTATATTCCTGGGGCGGAACATCTTTACCAGCAGTTCCAACAGCTTGCCCTGAATATGCCCCGATATCATTCGTGGGTTTATCACTTGCAGGTGTGTCTGACGGTCGAGCTCGCTGAGCAGAGCCTCCTCGGGCGAGGAGTTGTCGTGAATGTATTTTTCAAGTAGGTCCATAGTCTATTGATATATAAGTGTCGAGGTGTGCGAGAATATCTCCTCGGCAACCTCCATTATCTGTTGGGCGGTCACGGCCGACACCTTGCGGTAAACCTCCTCCAAGCTATCTATCTCATTGTGCACAAGCAGACTCTTGCCTGCGCCAAGCATATAACCCTCGTTGTTCTCCATCGAGATAGCCATCTGCGCCAGAAACTGACGCTTGGTCATCGCCATACGGCGTGTGGAGAGAGCTGTTGAGCGCAACGCACGCAGTTCCTTGTCTATAAGCTCGCGGCAGAGGTCCACGTTGTGATGCTCCGACGAGAAGTATATGGCCACCATTCCGCAGTCGTTGTAGGGGGTGTAGTTGGCCTCTATGTTGTACGACAGTCCGTTCTTTTCGCGCAGCAGTATGTTCAGGCGCGAGTTCGCCGAGGGGCCTCCCAATATATTTATCAGCAGCGACAGCGGCAGTCGCTTGTCGGCATTTATGTCATAGGCACGCGCCCCCACTATGCAGTGTGTCTGGTGTGTGTGCTTGCTTATATGCTTCTCGAAGGGTGCCACATCGGCTGGGCGCAGCCTCTCGTAGGAGCGCACGGTAGCCTCCTTGCTGCCGAAGTAACGCTCGGCAACGCTCTGCACGCTGCGCAGCGAGAAGTTGCCAATGGTCGAGAATACCATCTGGTCGGTGGTATGCGTGCGCCCCACAAACCTCCGTATGGCATCGCCATCGTGACGCATCAGCGCAGCCTTTGTGCCAAGGATGTTGTGCCCCAACTCCGAGCCCTCGAAAATCATATCCTCGAAGGTGTCGAAAATCATATCGGCAGGCGAATCCTTGTAGGTGTTTATCTCATCGACTATAACCTCGCGCTCCTTTTGCAGCTCCCTCTCGGGGAATGTCGAGTTGAAGGCCACGTCGGCAATGAGCTCGGCAGCCTTTGAAAAGTCGCTTTTGAGCGTTGTGGCGTGAATCGTGGTGTCCTCCTTTGTGGTGTAGGCATTAAGCTCGCCTCCGAGGTTTTCCAGTCGGCAGTTCACCTGATAAGCCTTGCGGTGTGTCGTGCCCTTGAATATGGCGTGCTCGGTGAAGTGCGCCAGACCATATTCCGACCGTAACTCGTCACGCGTGCCGGCGTTAATGACCAGGGCGCAGTGCGCTATGCCCGACTTCACGCGGCGGTGTATGCCCCTTATTCCGTTGGGTAGTGTATATGTCTCAAACTCCTTCATTTGCTGTTTGCTAATTGTTGTTATGCTCTTTCAGGAACTTGCCCGTGTAACCCTTCGAGCAGCCCTCCAACTGCTGTGGCGTGCCCTCAAAGACCACCTCGCCACCGTTGTCGCCCGCCTCGGGACCCAGGTCTATAACCCAGTCGGCACACTTTATGACCTCCATATTATGCTCCACGATGACTATCGTGTGACCATTCTCTATCAGGGCGTTGAAGGCTTTCAGCAGGCGGCGTATGTCGTGGAAGTGCAGTCCCGTTGTCGGCTCGTCGAAGATAAACATCACAGGACGCGATGTGCTATCCTTTTGCAGGAACGAGGCTAACTTCACACGCTGGCTCTCGCCTCCCGATAGGGTCGAAGATGACTGCCCCAGACGTACATATCCCAAACCCACATCTTGCAGTGGTTGCAGACGCTCCACAATGCGGCGGCAGGTAGAGTTGGAGGTATCCTCCTTGAAGAATGCGATGGCCTCATCGACACTTAATTCCAGCACGTCGTGGATGTTCTTGTCGCGGTACTTTATGTCGAGCACCTCATCCTTGAATCGCTTGCCGTGGCACGCCTCACATACCAGCTCCACATCTGCCATAAACTGCATGCTGACCTTAATGACTCCCTCGCCCTGACACTCCTCGCAGCGGCCTCCGGCTACGTTGAACGAGAACGATGCCGCCGTAAGACCCGTATGCACCGCCTGTGGCTGGTCGGCAAATAGGCGCCTGATTTCGTCGTATGCTTTCAGGTATGTCACAGGGTTCGAGCGTGAGGACTTACCTATCGGGTTCTGGTCCACAATCTCCACCGAGCCCAGCAACCTGACGTCGCCCTCCAAGGCTTGATGCTCGCCCGGCTTTAAGCCCGTCTCGGCGAGCTCACGGTGCAGCGCAGGATAGAGTATCCCCTTGGCAAGTGATGACTTGCCGCTGCCGCTTACGCCCGTGATGCAGGTCATAACGCCTAACGGTATCCTGACGTCAATGTTTTTCAGGTTGTTCTCCCTCGCACCCTTGATGATAATGGAGTTGCTCCATCCGCGAGGTGTCGTGGGTGCTTCTATGCTGCGACGACGGGTGAGGTAGTCCGCCGTAAGGCTCTCTGTGGCGTGCTCCAAGTCGCTGTATGCTCCGTTAAAGACTATCTCGCCACCCATTTCGCCTGCACGGGGACCCACATCCACAATGTGGTCGGCAGCGCGTATAATCTCCTCCTCGTGCTCCACCACTATTACCGTGTTGCCCAAGTCGCGCAGCTGCTTCAAGGTCTTTATCAGGCGGTGTGTGTCGCGTGGGTGCAGGCCTATGCTTGGCTCATCCAGTATGTAGAGTGAGCCCACAAGGCTGCTGCCGAGCGATGTCGAGAGGTTTATGCGCTGGCTCTCGCCACCCGACAGAGTTGAAGATAATCTGTCGAGTGTAAGGTAACCAAGCCCCACATCGGCAAGGTATGCCAGGCGGTTTTGTATCTCTGTAAGTATGCGCCGCGAGGTCTTTTCGTCACGCGCATCAAGCTGCAACGAGGCGAAGAACTCAATCAGCGCATCGACATTCATCTTCACCAGCTCGGCGATGTTCCTGCCCCCAACCTTCACATACAGAGCCTCCTTCCTCAGGCGGCTGCCACCACATTCGGGGCAGGTGGTCTTGCCCGTGTAGCGTGCCTTCATCACACGGAACTGTATCTTGCGACGCTCGCTGTCAATGTATTTGAAAAAGTCGTTCAGACCGTAGAAGTGTTCATTGCCGCGCCACAGCAGCAGCTTCTGCTCCTCGCTGAGTGCATAGTAAGGCTCGTGAATGGGGAAGTTAAAGAGGTGCGCCGTGTTTATGAGCTGCTCCTTCCACATCTTCATCGTGGCTCCTCGCCAGCACGCCACAGCATCCTCGTATATGGTCTTGCTCTTATCGGGGATGACCAAGTCTTCGTCTATGCCCACAATCTTGCCGTAGCCTTCGCACACAGGGCAGGCACCCAGCGGGTTGTTGAAGCTGAACAGATGCTCCGTGGGCTGCTCGAACTCTATGCCGTCGGCCTCGAAACGCTGCGAGAACTCCTTGGGCATACCATCCGCTATAATCACCTGGCAGACGTCCTCGCCATAACTGTATGCTCTTGCCACCGAGTCGTGCAGACGCAGCATCATATCGTCGTCGCCCGTGATGCGCAGGCGGTCGATTACCACCCTGACATCGTCGGCACGTGTTTCGATGTTTACGGTCGGCATAAACTCCTCGAAGGTGAGTGCCCGACCTTCGCTCCATACCCTTGTGAAGCCGTCGCTCATAAGTTGCAGAAGCCTCTCTATGAGTCCCTGCTCCTTTTTAAGTATTATGGGTGCTGTGATTACTACCCTCTGTCCTGCGCCATTTTCAATGATGTAATCGACAATGTCGTCCACACTGCTGCACACAACCTCCTCCCCCGATATGGGCGAGAAAGTGCGGCCTATGCGTGCAAAGAGCAACTTCAAGTAGTCGTATATCTCGGTTGAGGTGCCCACCGTAGAGCGGGGGTTGCGGGTATTGACCTTCTGTTCGATGGCTATGGCGGGAGCTATGCCCGATATCAAGTCCACATCGGGCTTGGTTATGCGACCCAGGAACTGACGTGCATAAGCCGAGAGGCTCTCCACATAACGGCGCTGACCCTCGGCAAAGATGGTGTCGAAGGCGAGCGTCGATTTTCCCGAGCCCGACAGACCCGTTACGACCGTGAGTGTGTTGTGCGGAATTTCGAGGCTCACATTTTTCAGGTTGTGAACCCTTGCTCCTTTGATGTATATCTTATCTTCCCCAGGCATTACTCCAATGTTTCAATTGTTGCACCCTCCACCTTTTGCAGCCTGCCAAGCAGTATGTCGGCCTTGCTAAGACGCACGGCCAGCGTCATAGAGCAGAGGTTGTCGAATGTTTGCTCCTCGATTACGGGTTGCTCCTCCTTGATTATGCGCATCACGTCGTTCATCGAGATATATGAGAAGTCAATCTTTATACGCCTGTCCACCGTGCGCTCGACAATCTTAGCCTGGTCAAGCACCGCAGCTGCCGACTCCTTGTAGGCGGCTATAAGCCCCGGAACGCCTAACTTCGTACCGCCGAAGTAGCGCACCACCACAATCAGGCAGTTGGTAACCTCACGCGAGAGCAGCTGACCCAGTATGGGCTTGCCCGCCGTGCTCGAAGGCTCACCGTCGTCGTTGACACGGAACCTCTCACCAAAGGGGCCCAGTCGCCAGGCGTAGCAATGGTGTGTGGCGTCGTAGTAACGCTTGCGCAGCGGCTCCAAACACTCGGCAATATTCTCCTCGCTCTCGACGTGAAAAGCGTAGCAGAGGAACTTGCTGCTCTTCTCCTTGAAGATTGCCTCCGCCTCGCCCTCTATGGTTAGGTAACTGTCTTTTATCTGCTCCACAGGCTTGCGGGTTGTGTTATTTGACTTTGGTAAAGAGTCTGTCCCAGCGGATGTTGTCAGGGAAACTCTTGGCGGCATCCAACGAGAGCCATATAAACGACGCCTTGCCCACGATGTGGTCCTCGGGTACGAAGCCCCAGTAGCGTGAGTCGGCGGAGTTGTGGCGGTTGTCGCCCATCATCCAGTAGTAATCCATCTTGAAGGTGTACGATGTGGCCTTCTCGCCGTTGATGTATATATCGCCTCCACGTACTTCAAGGTCGTTGCCCTCATATACGTCTATAATGCGCTCATACAGAGGCAAGTTCTCGGTGCTGAGTTCCACCGTTACCCCCTTCTGTGGAATTCTGAGTGGTCCGAAGTTGTCGGCCGTCCAGGGGTAGTTGCTGCTGTGTGGAAAGCACTGCTCCTGTGCCGTGTAACGCTCCACGCTTGTCACGCTCTCCATTTTCAGCAGCTTCTCAACCATTGCCTCGGTAAGTGGCGAGAAGTAGTATGTGCCACTGCCCGAAAGCTCTGTTATGCCCAGCTTCTCGATGGTGTATGAGCTCAGTGGCTGCGTGGTGCGAATCGAGTAGCAGTATTGCTTTTCTGTGATGCCCTGCTCGGGCTTGCCGTTTACTATCAGCTCGCCATCCACAATCTGAATCTCATCGCCCGGCAAAGCCACGCAACGCTTGATGTAATTCTCGCGCTTATCCACGGGGCGACTTATTATAGTGTAGTCCTGTTTCAACGCCTCGCGACCCCGCCTTGCTCCAAATTGGTTCTGGTATTCGCGCAGCACATCGTAATATGTCACCGCCTGATTTTCCAGCAACACCGTGTCTCCTGCGGGGAAGTTGAACACCACCACATCCTCACGCTCGATAGACCGCAGCCCTTTGAGACGCTTGTATGGTAGTTTTATGGCCTCGCTGAATGACTTTTTGGTCTGCGACAGAGGCATTGTGTGGTGCACAAACGGAAACGATATGGGGGTGTTGGGCATCTGCGGGCCATAGGTTACTTTGCTGACGTAGAGGTAGTCGCCCACCAGAAGGCTCTTTTCCATCGATGACGAGGGTATGACGTACATCTGGAAGAAGAAGATGTGTATGAGCGATGCCACCACCGTCGCAAAGACAATGGCATTAACCCACTCGTATATACTGCGGTAGAGGGCACTCTTCTGGCATAGCTGCTCGTTCTTGCTGCCTATGTAGCGGTAGAGGTACTTCGAGATGTAGATGTCGTATATTACTGCTATGCCGATTATCGTCCACCAATATCCTGCCCACACCACAAACCACAACACATAGAGTATTGAGGCAAGCGTGAAGCCCACCCATCTGTTTGCAAAGAAAGCCTTAATTTTGTTCATCATTTTTCTGTCCTCTCCTAAAACATATCATCCATAGTATATACACCCTTCTTGCCACACAGGAACTCGGCAGCCACCACAGCACCCAGAGCCAGCGTGCGGCGGTTCTTTATCGAGTGACGAATCTCCAATACATCATCTTCGGAGGTGTATGTCACGCTGTGCTCGCCGGGGTTTGCACCTATGCGGAAAGATTCTATGCCTATGAGCGATGGGTCGTCGGTAGGCTTGTTCACCCAGCCCTGCTTGCTGTCAAGGCGTGCTATGGCATCCTCGGCAAGGGTTACCGCCGTGCCACTTGGCGAGTCCTTCTTCTCGGTGTGGTGTGTCTCACTCATAGTGAGCTTATAACCCGAAAAGTTGTTCATTAGTCGTGCCAACTCGCGGTTCAGGCGGAACATAAGGTTTACACCGAGTGAGTAGTTCGATGCGTAGAACATAGCACCACCCTTCTCCTTGCACAGGCTCTGCAACTCTTCCAGGCGTGATGTCCAGCCCGTGGTACCACTCACAACGGCTGTGCCGCACTCCAAGCAGGTGCGTATGTTGTCGTATGCTGTTGCGGGTGTTGTGAACTCAATGGCTACATCTACCCCTGCCAACTTCTCGGCGTTGAGGTCTGCGGTGTTGTTAAGGTCTATAATAAGTGCTACCTCGTGACCACGTGAGAGGAGTATCTTCTCAATCTCGTGGCCCATTTTGCCGTATCCGATAATTGCTGTTTTCATCTTCTGTCAATGTTTATGCGCTACCTTTGGTAGCGGTGGTTAATAATCGGCAAAGATATAAATAATTCCGCAGAGAAAAAACATTTCCTTCGCTATGTGTGAATTTTATGGCTGCCTGCGCTGTGTTTTGTATTTTTTTTCTATCTTTGTTCTACGTTTTGGTTATGGCACGTTACTTTATTACACTCTCCTACGATGGCGCAGCCTACTGTGGCTGGCAGCGACAGCCCGATATGCCTACCGTGCAGCAGGCTGTTGAGACGGCTCTGCATACCCTTCTGCGCCGTGAGGTGGAGGTTGTGGGTGCAGGCAGGACAGATACGGGTGTCAATGCCTCGAAGTATGTCGCTCATTTCGATGTTGAGAGTCCCATTGCCGACTGTGCGCAGCTTGTCTATAAGCTTAACCTCGTTCTTCCGCAAGATATTGCCGTGCAGCAACTCAGGCGCGTTAGGGATGATGCCCACGCACGCTTTGATGCTACGCAGAGGGAATACACCTACTTCCTCTCGCAGTGCAAGAACCCCTTCCGTCGTCACTCGGCGTGGCAGTATTATGTGCCTTTGGATGTCGAGGCGATGAACAGGGCGGCAAAGGCCTTGCTGGAATGGAGTGATTTTACTACATTTGCTAAGCTTAACTCCAACAATAAGACCAATATATGCCGTGTTACAAGTGCTCAATGGCGAATTTCGGAGGATGATGACAACCTGTTGATATTCACCATCCGTGCCGACCGCTTTTTGCGTAATATGATACGCGCCATAGTTGGCACCCTGGTCGATGTGGGCAGGGGTCGTTATACGGTTGAGGATTTCGAGCGCATACTGCACAGCTGCGACCTCTCGCTGTCGAGTGCCGGAGCACCTGCCGCGGGCTTGTTCCTTAGCGATGTGGAGTATAATGAGGAAATTTATTTAGAGGATTAAACCTATTGTTAAACTTAAATATAGTTAGAAAATGATTGAAGCAATTATTTGGTTAGCAGGTCTGTTATGCTCAATTTGGTGCGTATTGGACGTTTTTAAGCAGCCTATCGGCATCGTTGGTAAGGTTGTTACTTCTGTTGTTGTCTTGGCAACAAGCTGGCTTGGTCTGGCGTTGTATTATTTCTGGGCACGCCACCATATCACAGAGTGGTTCAAGTAATACTTTTGCGATTACAACAAAAAAGCAGGGTTTTCGAAAAGAAGCCCTGCTTTTTGTTTTTATTGGATGCAACACTCTCTCTTACAGGTGTATTGCTGCACCCATAGCCGCCTCGGCGGCCTCTATCA
Organism: Alistipes sp.; assembly: GCA_045603645.1. Taxonomy (GTDB): domain Bacteria; phylum Bacteroidota; class Bacteroidia; order Bacteroidales; family Rikenellaceae; genus Alistipes. Next base: position 16,929 of record JAZUMN010000058.1, read on the forward strand.
AACCCTCGTGCATTGTGGGGTGTGAATGTATCGTGCGTGCCAGGGTGTGAGCCGTAACGCCCAGACGCTTCGCCAGCGTAGGCTCGCCGAGCATCTCTGTTACGCTTGCGCCTACAAGGTGCGCTCCGATGAGCCTCTCCTCGGCATCGAAAATCAGCTTCACAAAACCGTCGCGGTCACCCGCAGCCGTAGCCTTGCCCGATGCTGTGAATGGGAAGCGCCCCACCTTGTAATCTATGCCCGCCTGCTGCGCCTGCTGCTCGGTTAAGCCTACCGACGCCACCTCTGGTGAAGTGAATATGCACGAAGGTATGGTTGTGTAGTCCACCTTCTCAGGCTCCAAGCCGCAGATGTGCTCCACGCAGTGTATAGCCTCGGCCGAGGCAACGTGTGCAAGTGCAGGTGTGGCTATAATGTCGCCAATGGCATATACGCCCTTCGCTGTGGTCTGGTAGTGTTCATCGACCTGAATCTTGTCGCGCTCAACAGCGATGCCCAGCTCCTCCAAACCGAGGTTTTCGATATTCGATTTAATACCCACAGCGGAGAGAACAACCTCTGCCGAGAGGGTCTCGGCACCCTTCTTGCCCTCAATCTCAACCTGGCATATACCATCCTCGCCGAGGGTTACGTTCTTAACCGTCGTTGAGGTCATAACCGTAGCGCGTAACTTCCTGAAACTACGCTCCATAGCTTTTGCTACCTCATCATCTTCAAGAGGCATAATCTGTGGCATATACTCTATGAGTGTAACCTTCACTCCGAGTGTTGCATACAAGCACGCAAACTCACTGCCTATGGCACCCGTGCCCACCACAATCATCGACTGTGGCAGCTTGGGCAACGTGAGGGCCTGCTTTGACGATATGACGTGCTTGCCATCGATAGGCATAAACGGCATCTCGCGAGGACGTGCGCCCGTTGCGAGGATGATGTTCTCGGCCTCGTATGTTGCACCATCCACATCTACTCTGCCCTCGCCCGCCAGGCGACCGAAGCCCTGCAAGATGTCTATGTTGTTCTTCTTCATAAGAAAGGCCACACCCTTGCTCATTGTCTCCGCCACGGTGCGTGAACGAGCCACAATCTTCTCAAAGTCGGGCTGCACATCGCCCTCTACGGCTATGCCGTAGTGTGCTGCATTCTTGCAGTATGCAAACACCTGTGCGCTTTTGAGCAGTGCCTTGGTTGGTATGCAACCCCAATTAAGGCATACGCCGCCCAACTCTGCCTTCTCGACGATGGCTACCCTTTTGCCGAGTTGTGATGCACGGATAGCAGCCACATAGCCGCCGGGTCCGCTACCTATTACTATAATGTCGTATTTCATAGTTATAAATGTTTATCGCTGTTCCAAAATCTTACCGTTGTCGGCTGCCACGGCACGCTTCCACTTCTCGTTGTAGCCGGGGAACTGAATCTTGCCCGGAATCTGCTTGCCGTTGCCGTTATCTACAAAGTGGTCGGGGGTTGCATTGCCTCCGAGAACATACTCCACAACACCCTTATGCTCGCTCTTGACATTGCCATCGACATACTTCATAAGCAAATATCTGTCCAGAGTAACCCAGTGGTTGTACATATCGGTTGCGGTGGCTGTGCTGTACTTCGTAAGCTCCTTCTGCTGCTTCTTTTTAGGCATTGAGGCAACCTTGGCATCAATTTCTTCCACCTCTTTGAGCTTAGCATTCTCCCACACATCAACCACGGTGCGTATATCCTTGGAAATCATATCGTAACGCAGGTATGCAAAGTTCGTCACGCGGTTAAACAACCAGAAGGCTGCGCTGTGACCATAGTCGAGCATTGAGCCGTTCTCCTCGGCAAAGTTGGCGGGAGCCTCGGTGGTGTTGCAGTAGATAGGTGTCAGGCACGATGTGGCGGCGTCATCCACACCAAACCATAGTATGCCGGTCTTACTCTTGCGAGCCTGCCCTACCAGCCAGAAGCAAGTCGGAGGCCAAGCGG
>JAZUMN010000059.1:0-4843 GCA_045603645.1 Alistipes sp.
ACTACTGATAAAGAAGGGAAAGCTACAGCGCAAGATTACCATATATATCATTCGTACACAGATGTTTACGCCCGCGTGGATATCAACGCAGGTGTATGGTGTGGCTGACGAGCATGTTACGCTTATGTTCACAGTCCCAGATACCTGTCCCGATGCACTATTCCCCTTTACGGTGTTGGTATCAGTTAACCATCTTGATGTGCGTTCCAGCTCTGGTGAGCAGCTACCGGTGTATATCAAAGGCGAGGAGGGTTACTTTGGCGATGACTGGGAGGGTATCAACTATAAGTATGCCTATACCGTAACAGAGCCTGGTAAGCACCGTCTTCATATGCGTTCTATCCTCAAACATCAGGATGGCGATACGGAGAGTGTGCATCTTGAGGCGAACTTCTTTGAGACCATCATCAAGACTGCTATATTCAGTGGATACGATCATGTGCACCGTAGAATATTTATCGATAATCTTCACTCTTATGGTAATATATATGCCGATGATGAGGTGCTATACTATATGCTTGTGCCTCAGAAGCGTGCGCATCCACTTGTATTTACCATTATGTTGCAGGAGCGACAGGCTGATGGTACTTATACACCTTATGACCACGCACCTACATATAATAGTGCCGAGTGGCATAAGAATGGTTGTGATGAGTTCTTGATTTACTCAAAAACTTTTAGCGACTATCGAACATATTATGACCATAACGAAGATGTTTACGAGGAGATTCAAGGCTTGGCATGGGAGGGCGATGTGATACTCTTTGGCGAGGATACTTGGAGTACCAATGGCCGTGTTATGGCTTTCCGAACGCAGGACTACAAAACGCCTCCGTCAACACCAGATATGTATGGTCTGCAGGATGATGGAACATATAATATCTTCTTACTTACTAACAGCACTGATAGTAAGGATATTGTGCGTGTGGCATCAAACAACCATATGAGTCCTCACGCCTATAAATATAAACGCGATGGTATAACATCTATTACAGACCACAACTACGATGGCAACGAGTATCGCTCGGTAATTTTCGATGTAGCGCACTATCGTCCATATCGCTTTGCTGCACAGGTGAAAGTGTCAGATGCAGATGGCCAAAATACGGTGGTGATACCTTCAAATAGTGAGTTGTTGAGTAACGAGGTGCACGGTTCGCAGGAGGAGGCTGTAGATGATGTAGAGTTAAGTTATAAGCCTGGTCAGAAGGTAGATATTCTCTTCGATATTACAAGTTTCAAAGGCTCGGATGGCTGCTCGGTACACCCCTTTGGAGAGAACTTTGGTGACCACTTCGAGGTATATATCGACGCTCCAATGCTTGAGATAGACTATGAGCGCTACCCTGAGAGTTGGTATAAGGAGAATAATGGTTCGGGATTAAATGTAGACAAGCTACGCCGTGACCCTACAACCCCTGGTCGATTTATATACACAGTAGACCGTCACCGTGACCACGAGCGTGAGTTTGGTGCTGAGGGACTCTCTGTCGTTAATGTAGATCGTTCGACAACCCAATTTAATGAGTTTGGTTCGAAGGTACCTGTAGTGGGTAGTATCGACCAGACGGGTGAGCGTAAGAGTTTGCCATTTAAGAAGAGCTCAATTACGGCAGGTGGTAATATACATATCTCTACCGATAAGGATAAGGTGATATTCTGGGATAAGACATTCAATGTTGAGACATCGCATATTATGGGCGATATATACTATCGTGATGAGCAGGGCGATCATCCCATACCCCACAATTCGTTTGTGGCCTTTGTGCGTCTTCGCACAGGTGCGCGTATTGGCGTTGCGACCATATATGAGGATGGCAGGTTTGAACTTAACCTTCGCGAAGAGTATAAATATACATGGACAGATGACCCTATCGACTTCTACTACACTATTGAGGACAATGGTGGAAATAAGATTACATACAATCTCAACTATGAAGTGGATGGCGAGGCTAAGAGCGTAGATTTGGAGTTGCTAAACAAGTGGGCGAATGATGGCACACCAATCATCCTTACACGCCAAATGTAGGCAAGGTGGAGATAGTATGCTTATTATTTGCGACTAAGCAGACGAGCTATTTTACAACGACTGTTTACTTCAACAAAGACTCCATTACTCGTCTTGGACAACATTTTGCACAATTATATCCTGGACAGGGGCTCCTCGCTTGAAGTGGGAGGATTGGCTACTGCGCAGACAAAGTCTGCTCCGATTAACGCCTTTCCGTTTCGCTTGCCGCGGGGCCCTGACAAAACCGCAAATCAAGAACTACTTCGTAGCACTGTTTTTGTTTTTACACCTATGCCTGCAAGTAAACTTGCATCATAGGCATAAAAACAAAAAAAGATGTCTTTCGACATCTTCTTGCTTTGTTGTTTTGTGGGAGTTGACGGATTCGAACCGCCGACCCTCTGCTTGTAAGGCAGATGCTCTGAACCAGCTGAGCTAAACTCCCTATCGATCTGCGAGTGCAAAGATAATTGAATTTTCTAAATTAACAAAAAATCTTTGATAAATACTCTCCTCGCAAATACAATTCTTTTATTTTCTACTTAAAAGGCGAGTCGGGCTCTTTCGACATTACCCAGTAGAATAGTTTATCGACCAGGCCTGGCGCAAATTTCTTCACAAAGTGTGTGGCGCGACCTTCGGCCTCCATCAGACACAGACGTTTGCGACGTGCTATGCCGCGTGCTACGATGTGGGCAACCTCTTCGGGTGTCATCATCTTCTCCTCCTTGCGTGGTGTTGAGCCCTGCTGCGAGCCGTCGGCCGTGAGTGCCGAGAAACGTACGTTTGACGCTGTGAAGCCCGGGCAGGCAACCATAACGTGCAAGCCCTTCTTTAAGTTCTCGATGCGGATAGTCTCCAAGAAGCCTGTCATTGCGAACTTTGATGCCGAGTAACCTGTTCTGCCTGGCAGACCGTGAATGCCCGCAACCGATGATATGCCCACAAGCGAGCCTTTGGACTGTTGCAGGTAGGGTAGGGCGAACTTCGTGCAATATACCGTGCCCCAGAAGTTCACGTCCATCAGGCGGTGTAGTACACTAAGGTCAAGGTCGTCAAACAACGCACGCATCGAGATACCCGCATTGCAAATCAATACGTCAATACCGCCAAAGCTATCTACGGCGGTCTGAATCAACTTCTGGCAATCTTCAACCTTCGTTACGTCAGTTGCACACCACACAGCCTCGCCGCCATTTGCTTTAATCTGCGCCGTGAGGGTCTCCAACTTATCAGCCTGACGTGCTCCGAGTACTACCTTGGCACCCATTGCTGCATACTCGCGAGCCATAGCCTCGCCAATGCCCGATGAGGCACCTGTGATAACGACAACCTTGCCGTTTAATTTCTTGCTCATAGTTATTATGGTTTATTATTCTACGTCAATTGTAAGCATATCATATCCCAGCCTTATACCTTCGGGCAGCTTGGGGTCGGTCTGCTTGTGCAGGCCTATGTCGTGCGAGAGGTGTGTCAGGAAGGCCTGACGTGGCTGCACCTGCTCGATTATTGCCGTTGCCTCGGCTACGTTAAAGTGCGAGTGATGAGGCTCAAAGCGTAGCGCATTTATAACCAATGTGTCAATGCCCTTTAACTTCTCCACCTCCTGTGGCTCTATCTGCTTGAAGTCGGTGAGGTATGCAAATCTGCCTATTCTGTAACCCAGTACCGAAAATCTGTCCGAATGCTTGCCCTGAATAGGCTGAATCTCTATGCTTTTAATCTCAAAGGGGCGGTCGGGCTCAATCTCGTGCAGACGCATCTCGGGTGCTCCTATGTATTTGTTCTCCACAAAAGCATAGTCGAAGTCTTTTCTCACGCACGCCGCCGTTATGGCATTGGCATAAATATCTACGGGGCGTACAATCGGGAAATCGACAAAGTTAAAAGCCCTTACATCGTCCAGTCCTCCAACGTGGTCCTTGTGCTGATGCGTGAGCAGTATGGCATCAATTGTCCTTGCGCCCGTGCGCAGCATCTGCTGTCGGAAGTCGGGTCCGGCATCTATCACTATACGCACCCCTTCTTCCTCGACCATCGCCGCTGTGCGTAGCCTCTTGTCGTGCCAATCTTCGGATTGACACACCGGGCAGCGACAGCCTATGACGGGCACGCCCTGCGATGTTCCTGTACCTAAGAGGGTAACTTTCATATCAGATAAGGCCTAATTCTATGCGTGTTTTGCGGGGTAGTTTCTTCACAACCTCATCGTATGAGTGGTCTATAAGGCTGCGCAGCAATGTGTCGTCCAATGCAGGTATGAGGTGCTGATTCCAATACTTTTTGTTGAAGTGCCACGCAGGCTCTATTGCCGAGTAACGGTCACGCAACTCCACGGCATAGTCGGCATCACACTTCAAAATCAGCATATCGGGCTTCTCCAAGGGCAGGCAGGCAAACATCTTGCCCGCAACCTTAAAGACAAGTGTCACATCATCAAAGGGGAACTCCTCGGTTGTGGCCCTCTTTTGCAAGCAGTACTCGCGCAAACTCTCGATATCCATACTATTCGGGTTGATATCCTGTATCTTCAAGTAACGATGCTCCGCCCGCTGCCGCCACCGCCAGCTCGTCGCAGCGGTTGTTCTCAACTGTCGAGGCGTGACCCTTGACCCACACAAAACGCACCTTGTGACGACGATATATCCTCAGAAAGCGCATCCACAGGTCGGGGTTCTTCTTATCCTTGAAGCGTTTCTGCTCCCAGCCGAATACCCAATGCTGATTTACCGCCTCGACAACATACTTCGAGTCGGAGTAGATTATCACATTGCTACCCTCAAATTTCAACGCCTCCAACGCCACGCATACAGCCATAAGTTCCATACGGTT
>JAZUMN010000060.1:0-4333 GCA_045603645.1 Alistipes sp.
AGTCTCGGCTGAACAATCAAATATTATTACATCTCTTTTAGTTCCCGATAAAGCTGAACAGCTCGTTGGCAAAGATACAAACTTTTCTACTTATACAAAACCTGCCTAACAAAAAACTTGTTAGACAGGCTCATATATATAAGGTATATTTATTTCCCCTACTTTGTCTCTGACTCGGCAGGCTTCTCGTTCTTCTCCTTGGCATAAAGCTCGTTTACCTTGGCAAGAACGGCATCGCTGAGGTCCAAAGCCTCAGAAGCATCGAGCAACGCTGTTGCATTGACAATCATCTTGAACTGACCCTCGGCGTTAATCTCCTTAATGGCACGCATAATAAGGTCCTGAGTGCGGTTTGAGAATACAAAGTTCTCCTCTTCGAGAGCCTGTGCCTCCTTCTGGGTGTTGGCCTGGAAGGTAGCAAGACGCTTCTCAATAGATTGACTCTTCTTCTGAGCGTCGATAGTGGTAATCAAGCCCTTCTGGTACTTCTCTTGAAGCTGTGTAGCTTCATACTGCAAGCCCTGCTCCTTCTTGGCCCATGACTTCTGAGCCTTCTCGGTCTTGGCCTGCAACGCAACGCCCTCGGTCTTATAAATCTCGCTCTCGGCAAGAACATAATCAACACGCACATAAGCTAAATCGCCCTCAACGACAGCCTCAGCCTGAGTAGCCTCAGCCTGGGCAGGGGTCTCGGTCGCCACCTTCTGCTCGCAAGACAGCGCCGCAGCGGCAACGAGCATAGTCAAAAAGATTTTCTTCATAATTGTATACTTTCTTTGATTTTTTATATTATTTTCGCAATAATTGACAAAGATAGAAAAAATTATTTAATTTTGTCATCATTGTAGTAAAATATAATAATATATGTACGAATACATATCAGGAACAATAGCAGACCTGTCGCCCGCATACGCCGTTGTGGAGGCAGCGGGAGTGGGATATTATCTTAACATATCGTTGCAGACATTCTCGGCAATAGAGGGTGCCGAGCAAGCCAAGTTATACACACACTTCATCGTGCGTGAGGATGCGCAGATACTCTACGGCTTTGCATCACGCCAGGAGCGCGAGCTCTTCCGAATGCTGATAAGTGTATCGGGCGTAGGAGGCAACACAGCTCGAATGATTCTCTCGACATACTCGACATCGGAGTTAAAGAACATCATATCGTCGGGCAATGCCGTGCTGCTTAAAAATGTCAAGGGCTTAGGCCTTAAAACAGCACAGAAGATTATCGTGGAGCTCAGCGGCAAGATGGTTGAGCTTGGCGCAGAGGTCAAGGTTCAGGCCGCCGACCCTACCGCCAACAACGAGGTTTACAACGAGACCATTGCTGCACTTGTGATGCTCGGCTTCCAGAAGAGTGCCTCGGACAAGGTCGTCAAGGCCATACTTAAAGAGAGCCCCGCAGTGCAGGTTGAGGAGGCTGTACGCCTGGCTCTTAGGCGATTATAGGACGCAACACGAGAAAAGAGTGGCGCTAAATTTGTCGAATAGATAAAATTTGCGTAATTTTGTGCGATTGTATGGCTATGAAATTCAGATTGCTCATATCTCTTTTGATTGCCGCAGCAGCGATGCTGGGGGTTGGTTGTAACGACGATGACAAAGTTGTCGAGTCGCAGCGCACCTCCATTGAGCGTTATCTGACCTCATCGCACAATCCCCGTTTAATTGCCAAGGAGGAGATTGAAAACTCTATTGAATACAACCCTCCCTTTTATGAGAGATTCGGCATGGACCTGTACCGTTACATAGCCACCTATTACGACAGCGACCGTGACGAGCGCAGAGAGGTCGTGATGGGCTCAGAGGTTGAGATTCGCTACACGGCATACACGTTTGCGGGGCGCACGCCATCTACATCGTCGATATATATGACCAATGATCCTGTCCAGATTGAAGCACTTGTAAAGATAGGCTTGAATGCAGATTACTGGTCGGAGGAGCCTATGAAGATAAAATTGGGGACTACAAACATAATAAGTGGGCTCGAAAGGTCGTTGTTAGGGTGTCGCGAGGGCGATGTTGTCGAGGCGTATATGACGCAACGCGCAGCGTACGACGACAAGGATACGGGAATCGTAAAGAAGAACTCGCCCGTTATGTGGGGATATACCATTTTGAGTGTAACAAACAATTAACCCTCGGCGCAATGGCATAAAGCGGGCTCAGAGCCGTGAAGGATGAATGAGTTGATAATGAATTGAAGATTTGAATATGAGATTTGCTAATCGTATATTTCACCTGATATGTGGCGTAGCGGCGCTTCTTATGGTTGCGTGCGTCGAGAGCTACGAGATGACTTACGAGGAGTTGGAGAACCAGGCATTAAAGTCGTGGATGGAGCTAAACCACCCCGATCTGATGGATAGCTACCAACCTATGGGAGGATATTATGTGGAGCTGTTGGATGAGGGTCACCCCGACAGTCTGCCAATCAGAGGCAGCAATTCGTGGGTTAGGTTTGATGTCACCTGCCGCGATCTGGCGGGAAATATCGTTATGACACGCAGCGACAAATATGCCCGCCTGCTGGACTCCTACACCGAGCATACGCATTATGCTCCGTTTTTCCTGTTCTGCGGCGAGAAAAACACCTCGATGCCCGAGGGAACGTATATGTCTATACGCAACAAGCTGAACATCCACGGCAAGGAGTACGAGGCGCGCTACGGAACGAAGATGCGTCTTTACCTGCCATCGTCAATTGCTGCCGGCAACCAGAATATGGGTGGTGACGGTGGTTATGAGGGTCAGTATGAGTTGGATGCCAACCGCCCTATGATTGTTGAGATGCAGATATGGGGACATATAAACAACCCTGTGGCATACGAGGACCAGTGGATTAAGTCGTTTGCCAAGGCCAACGGAGGCATTGTGGAGGAGAATAAAAACGAGGAGGCTGCATCTGCTCTGCGTAAAAGAGCTACTACACGCGGCGAGGAGATTACCTATGACAACCAATGGCGTTTGGCGGTAGATTCCATTGCTGCGCTATATATAAATTATAAGTACACCCCCAAGCAGAGCCTTGATTTTGAGTGTCTGCGCACGGATACACTCCTTTACCAGGGTCAGACCAGCTACACCAGAGGTCAGATATATGGTGACGACGCAGGCAACAGCAAACTTAACGAGATAAACAAAGCCATCGACGAAGCTCTTATTAAGCGTTTTGGAGAGGGCATAGACCCTGCCGAGGCGGAGGCAATAGACTCTGTTAAGACCGCCAAGGTGTGGTATGTGACACGTCTGCTTGACGGCTTCGTGGTTGACACCAACATCGACGAGGTGAAGGATATCATCTACAACGGCGAGGAGCAGATTGAAGATAGCGAAGCGCTGGACTTTATCATAGGTGGCGACAACTCCTATGTTGATGCATGGAAGTATGCCATACCTCAGATGAAGTTAGGAGCATGGAATGTCATCCTCACGGGCTCATCCAATGCCTATGGAGCAACGGGTGTGACAGGCTCAACCACCACCACATCCTCTTCGTCGAATAACTACAACGACTACTACAACTACTATAACTACTACAACAGCTATTATGGTAATAACTACTATAACAACTACTACAATGGCTATTATGGTTATGGTGGCTACGGCGGTTATGGCGGTTACGGCGGTTACGGAGGCTACTACCCCAACTACTATGACAGCTACTATTACAACAACTACTACAACAACTCGTATTACCCCGAGGATGAGACAACCTCTACGACAACCATAACGTCGGAGATTCAACCCTATCAGCCTCTATTGTGGCAGGTATATATCGAGCCAAGAGAGTAGCTTACGGCAAAGCCGCCTTTTTGCACCATTAAGCCTGATTTCTACATCAAACCACAACTTATGCAGTTCTCATAAAATTCCTCAATGGTTGTTCCTTATACGATTTCTACATCAAACCACAACAACCAAACTCCATTTTAACTATGGGAAAATGTTGTTCCTTATACGATTTCTACATCAAACCACAACAAATCAGCAAGAGGGGCTTAATGGTCAAAAAGAGACCTGCAAGAGGGGGGTAAAATTGCTTAATGGTCAAAAAAGAGACCTAAATAGGCTGTTGGGAGCACATTCCAGCAGTTTTTTTGTTGGCATATATGGCCCAAAATAGAATATATTTTGTACATTTGTACCACGAGCTGTTCAGCTTTATCGGGAACTAAAAGAGATATAATAATATTTGATTGTTCAGCCGAGACTGTACGCACGGTCTCCGGCTCAATATTATTCATTTTCTTTTAGATTTCATTTTCCGATAAAGGTCGGAGATTCGTGCGTTTTTTTAATTGTACAAAAACGATGCAATATGAAG
>JAZUMN010000061.1:0-10500 GCA_045603645.1 Alistipes sp.
GACGCAATCGTTAAGGCAGTTAAGGCAGTTGATGAGTGTGTTGAGGCGGTTGTTGAGGCAGCCAAGGCTAACGGCTACGAGGTGGTGATGATTGCCGACCACGGCAATGCCGACAATGCCGTTAATGAGGATGGCTCGCCAAATACAGCTCACTCACTCAACCCTGTGCCTATTGTAGTTGTATCAGACCGTGTAGCAAAGGTTGAGAATGGTATTCTGGCCGATGTTGCCCCAACGGTGTTGAAACTTATGGGCTTGCAGCAGCCTGCTGAGATGACGGGCAAGGCTTTGGTTGAGATGAAGTAAATACATATTTGAGTACAATAAAAGAAGCTGTCTAACAAGGCTACTTTGTCGTTACGCTTGTCTCGAAAATCCTCATTTACGCCAAGTAAACGGCGGTTTTCGAGTCTGCGCAAGCCTAAAATTAGCTCTTGTTATACAACTTCAAGCAAAAGAGGTTGTCCAACAAAATTTGAAGGACAACCTCATTTTGTTTGTTGATATCACTTACCTTTGCGGTATATCGACCTGCGTCTGGCGGTCGTCAATAAGGTAGTCGGTGAAGTAATCGACCAGCCTCCAATAGAAATACTCATTCATATTGCCGAAGCCGTGACGCTGCGTAGGCAGGTAGAGTATATCAAAACGCTTGTTGGCGCGTATCAGGGCATCCACAACACGCGAGGTGTTGCCCGGGTGTACGTTGTTGTCAATCTCGCCGTGTACAAGCATCAGGTGACCCTTTAAGTTGCGGGCGATTTCGGGGTTGCTCTTTATTCTATACATAAACGTAGTGTCGCCCTTGTCGCTCACATTCTCCTTCACGCCGTGGTGTGTCTCGCTCCACCAGCGGTTGTAGATACGGTTGTCGTGGTTGCCGGCGCACGATACTGCCACCTTGAAGAAGTCGGGGTATTGCAATATGGCAGCTGTGGACATAAAGCCTCCGCCCGAGTGGCCGTGTATTCCCACACGGTTGATGTCGATGTAGTCGTGACGTGCCGCCAGCTGCTCGATAGCTATCTTCTGGTCAGCCAGGCCGTAGTCGCGCAGGTTGCCATATCCGTAGTTGTGATACCACTTCGAGCGGTCGGGGTGACCTCCGCGGTTACCTACCGTAATGACGATGAAGCCCGCCTGTGCCAGACGGTCGGTGCGTACGCTCATACGCGTAAACATATACTCCGTAGCCTCAACCTGTGGGCCGGGGTATACATAGTCGATGATGGGGTAGCTCTTCTGTGGGTCAAAGTCAAAAGGCTTGTACATTACGCCATAGAGGTCGGTAACACCATCGGCAGCCTTCACGGTGAAGGTCTCAGGGAACTTGTAACCGTTGGCGAGCAGCTGCGAGAAGTCGCCCTCGTTAAGTAGTTTCACCTCGCCACCATCAAGACCTACTGAGTAGAGGTGCTGGTAGTATGGGTTTTCGCCCTCCTCGCGACCCATAGCGGTAAAATATACATAGCGCTGCTTCTCGTCCACCTTCAAGATGTTGTGAACGTGCCAAGCACCCTCGGTGAGGCGGCGTTTGAGGTTACCCTCATCATCATATAAATATAGGTGTGCCCAGCCGTCGCGCTCGCTCCACTGGATAAGCTCCTTGCCATTGCCCAGGGCTGACAGAGGTCGAACCTCAATGTAGGTGTTCATACGCTCCTCGATGATTGGACGCAGGGTGTCCTGCTCGATGTTATAAGAGCATATGTCTATGCGGTGCAGGTCACGGCTCGAACGAGTGACGAAGAAACGATTCTCGTCACCAAGCCAGACGTGTGGCTGGTCGTGCAGGTGTCGCTGAGTATGCTTTCGTGGCGCAGAGGCAATCGAGAGAGTCTGGTCCTTAAAGCGGCCCGCTGCAATCTCCTTGCGTGAGTTGTCCTGCATATCGAAGAGGTAAAGGTGGCTCTGTGGGACGTCCTTATCTCCGGGCATCTCGTACTTATAGGTTTCAAGCGTAGGGCGAGGATTCGCCAATGAGTTTATAACCCACAGCTCCTTAACCTTGCGCTCGTCGTGTACAACGGTGGCGAAGTAACGCGAGTCGGGCGACCATACACCCCATACGCCCTTGCGCTTGCCGTCGAGGAGTTTGTTGGTGTTGAGCAGACTGTAACCCTGACCATAGCCAAAGTAAGGCTCGCCATCGGTTGTGATTTGGGTTTCGACGATGGTGGTGTCCTTCTCATCCTTTTTTAGCTTCTCGTAATCTTCGCGCGACATACGGTATAGGTTCAGGTTCTTGGCATACACCACCGTCTTGCCGTCGGGTGATACCGACGCCCAATGCAGGCTTCGGGTCTCCTTCTCTTTGTCTTTCAGGTGAGTCAGTTTCTGCGTGTGCGAGTCATAAGAGAAGTAGAATATCTCCTTGCCGTGCACCTTCTTGGGCTTCTTGCCTGCCAGGGAGTCCTCCTTTGACAGAGGCTTTGGCTTGGCATCTTGTGTAGATGTGACCTCAAAGGTGAAGGTGCGGTTGTCTGCTCCAACCTCCAAGTTTGCGATAGGCAGATGTGCGCCTATGAATGGGTCTTTGACAATCTCGGTAAGCTGCGCCGCCATCCTATCGTTGTCGAACAGAGGTGTGCGCTTGCGCGTAGCAGGGTTTACAACATACCACGACGTGCCTTTGCCGGTCTTGTAACTATACCAGAACTTCTCGCCCGAAGGGAACCAATGAGGGTCAACCGAAGTTGAGAACAGCATATTGTTTAACTTGCTTGCTGTGAAACGCTCGGCCATAGCATAACGGTTGCGTGTGCGTGTCTGCTCACGTTCGGGAGTGTTCTCTGCTGTGGCTGAAGTGATTGCCAACACGCAGAGTGCGGTAAAAATAAATCTTTTCATCTGTTATTTCTTGTTTTGTTGAGCCTTGAAGTAGTTGTTGAAGTATAGAAGTTGATACTGAATAGAGTTGCGCCAATAGTTCCAGTTGTGAGCACCCTCACGCACATAGAAGTCGTGCTTGATGCCGGCCTTCAACAGTTTGTCGTGCAGGTCGCAGTTTACCTTGAAGAAGAAGTCGTTGTAGCCGCAGTCGATGATAAGACTCAGCTGCCCGGGCTTGATTCTGTCCACAAGGTTTATAACGGTGTGCTCCTCCCAATTCTCAGGGTGCTCCTCAATGGTGCCCAGACGCTTGTATATGCCCCAGTTCTTTGGGAAAGGGCGAATGTCGACACCTCCCGAAGTGCTGCCCGCAGCACCATAGATGTCGGGGTTGCGGAATGACAGGTAGAGAGCTCCGTGCCCGCCCATTGACAGTCCCGATATGGCGCGTGCTGTGCGGGTAGGGTTGGTCTTGTAGTGCGAGTCGATGTACTCAATGAGTTCCTTGGTCACAAAGGTTTCGTACTTGTAAGTAGGGTCAATGGGGCTGTCGAAATACCAGCTGTCATAACCTCCGTCGGGCATTACGAGCATAATGCCGTATTGGTCAATCCACTCCGAAGCCTTGCCCCAGGCGTCCCACTCCTCGTACTTGCCACTGTGGCCGTGCAGCAGATATACCACAGGCAGATTTTGCATCTCGTGATAGCCGTCGGGCAGAATAACCCTGACCATCACATTTTTGTTCATCGACTTGCTGTGGATGGCTATGGTCTCACGTGAGAACGACCACGCCGAACAACAGAAAAGTGTTGCAGCAAGAAGTAAAAATAGTTTTTTCATATTGTTTGAGTTCTTTCTTTGTTGCAAATTTATACACCATACAAAGGTACATAAAAATAGCCAAACAAAGGAGTGTAATTGAGCTTAATTTTAATTAACGCTTGCAATAATAAAATCAAATTATTACATTTGCATTAAATAACATTAAAATCGTATAGCATTATGGCAAATTTGAGAATTCTTAAAAAGGAGATTGACTATCGCTTGGAGGAGTTTGTATTTGATTGTGAGATGGCAATATATTTCCAGCCTTCACGAGAGGAGGCTATTGTCGAGTTGATGGAGAAGGCTGTTGAGTTGCGAAATGTGCTCTATTACAAGGCTAACCACCCAACCGAGCCAAAGAACGCATCACTCGTTAAGAAGTATTATGCAGCATTCCGTGCCGATATGGTATCTTCTTACGGCAGCCTATTCAAGGATCTGAGCGAACTCAACGCTGCAAAATAGTTCAGGCTTGTTATACAAGTTTAAGCAAAAGAGGTTGTCCTTCAAAAATCGTTGGACAACCTCTTCTTTTATTGAATATTGTTGGCGAGACAGGTCTCGCCCCTTATAAAGTTACAGGCCTACATCATACCGCCCATACCACCCTGTGGCATTGCTGGCATAGCAGGTGCCGGCTCCTTCTTCTCTGCCAGAACGCACTCTGTTGTGAGGAACATCGAAGCTATTGAGGCGGCATTCTCCAACGCTACGCGCGATACCTTGGTTGGGTCGATGATACCCGCTTTAAGCATATCCTCATACCTGTCGTCACGAGCATTGTAACCCATCGAGCCCTCGCTCTCCTTAACCTTGTTCACCACAACCGAGCCCTCGCCACCGGCGTTAGCCACAATCTGACGCAAAGGCTCCTCGATAGCACGCTTAACAATCTGGATACCTGTTGTCTGGTCCTCGTTCTCGCCTTTGAGGTTCTCCAAAGCAGCCACAGCACGGATGTATGCCACGCCACCACCTGGAACGATACCCTCCTCAACGGCAGCACGCGTAGCCGCCAGGGCATCATCAACGCGGTCTTTCTTCTCCTTCATCTCAACCTCGGTAGCAGCACCTACATAGAGAACGGCAACGCCACCTGAGAGCTTAGCCAGACGCTCCTGCAACTTCTCACGGTCGTAGTCAGACTTGGCAACCTCTATTGCGCCACGAATCATAGCAATGCGTGAAGCGATAGCCTCCTTCTGACCTGTGCCATCAACGATGGTGGTTGTCTCCTTGTTCATCACGACCTTCTCGGCGGAGCCCAGCATATCGATTGTAGCATCTTCGAGCTTCATACCCTTGTCGGTAGAGATGACCGTACCACCTGTTAAGATAGCGATATCCTCCAACATATCCTTACGGCGGTCGCCAAAGCCCGGTGCCTTGCAGGCTGCAATCTTCAATGCTCCGCGCAACTTATTTACTACCAAAGCCGACAAAGCCTCGCCATCGACATCCTCGGCGATGATGAGCAGCGCACGGCCATTCTGTGCCACAGGCTCCAACACACCCATAATCTCCTTCATTGTAGAGATTTTCTTGTCGGTGATGAGGATGAGTGGCTTCTCCAACTCCGCCTCCATCTTCTCGGTGTCGGTCATAAAGTAAGCCGAGATATAACCACGGTCAAACTGCATACCCTCAACAACATCGACGTGAGTCTCGGTGCCCTTCGCCTCCTCAACGGTAATAACACCCTCGTTGTTCACCTTTGCCATAGCCTCGGCGATAAGCTTACCGATATTCTTGTCGTTGTTTGCCGAGATGGTAGCCACCTGCTCAATCTTCGAGATGTCGCTGCCCACCTCCTGTGAGAGGTCACGCAACTGCTCAACAACAACAGCCACAGCCTTGTCCATACCTCGCTTCAAATCCATTGGGTTGGCACCCGCAGTGACGTTCTTCAAGCCTACGCCAATGAGCGCCTGCGCCAAAACGGTTGCTGTTGTTGTACCATCACCGGCATCATCGTTGGTCTTAGAGGCAACCTCCTTAACCATCTGCGCACCCATATTGGCGAAAGCATCCTCCAACTCAATCTCCTTGGCTACGGTAACGCCATCCTTTGTAACCTGTGGTGCACCAAACTTCTTGTCGATAATCACATTACGACCCTTAGGGCCAAGTGTAACCTTCACTGCATTTGCCAGGGCATCAACACCCTCCTTCAAGAGGTCGCGTGCCTCTACATTATATTTAATCTCCTTTGCCATTGTTTTTGCTTGTTTTAATGTTCAACACTGAGTTAGCAGATAGCCAGAATGTCGCTCTGCTTCATAATGAGGTAGTCTGTTCCATCGACATTGATTTCGGTGCCGGCATACTTACCATAAAGGACTGTGTCGCCCTCCTTAACCTCCATCTTAACATCGGCTGTGCCTGGGCCTACGGCTACTACCTTACCCATAAGTGGCTTCTCTTTTGCTGTGTCGGGGATAAACAGACCGCCTGCGGTCTTCTCCTCTGCCGCATTTGGCAACACCAATACGCGGTCTGAAAGTGGTTTGATTGTCATAGTTTCTTTATTTTAGTTTATGTTTTACTTTATTCAGGTTTTGCACTGCACATTTTTACTGCAACCTGTGTGCCAAACGTGGAGTGTCACATATTCTGGCAGTCTCACCCTCCGCCGAGTGACAAAATGTCACACCGCACCACCATTTTTCTGCCTATATTTTTATTAAGCGGCATTTATTATGCAAAATTTGCAAAATTATTTCTAATTTTATGCACTCTTTGAAGATTATTATGAAAAAATTTTTGACACTCCTGCTTTTATCCTTTGGTTTGGTGCTCGGCTCGGTCTCGGCACAGACCTTTGACTATGAGAATATAGCACCTCACCCACGTCTGCTGCTAAGCAAGGGCGATGTAACCAAGATGCGCGCATTGCCCTCAAAACAGGCTAATGCCAAACTCGTTCACGATAAGATTGTCGCCGCCGCCGATGGCTTTCTCTCGGCTGAGCCCTTGCGGTATAAAGTGCAGGGCGAGCAGGTGTTGGAGGCCGCCGATGAGGCTCTGAGGAGAATATTCTACCTCTCGTATGCCTTCGTTATGACCGAGGATATGCGTTATGTGGCGGCTGCCGAGCGCGATATGCTGGCGGCAAGTGCTTTCGAGGATTGGAACCCCTCGCACTTTACCGATGTAGCCAAGATGACTATGGCTCTCTCCATTGGTTACGACTGGCTCTATCGCCGCCTTTCGGTGCACTCGCGTAGCATCATCGGCACAGCGATTTTCGAGAAGGGTCTGCGCCAGAGTGAGGGTGAAGGTGTGACTTTTTGGAACGTAGACCAAAGCGACAACCAGGTGTGTACGGCAGGACTTATTTACGGTGCATTGGCCACATTGGAGCGCTCGCCCGAATATTGCAAGGCGTTGATTGCAAAGTGTATGGAGTCAAACAAGCAGGCGCAGAAGATGTATGAGCCACACGGAGTATATGCCGAGGGCTACCAGGGCTGGGCTTATGGCTCGGGGTTCGAGGCGCTGCTGTCGGCAGCCCTCACATCGTCGCTGGGCAACGATGCGGGCATATCCTCACATAAGAGTTTTATCCGCAGTGCAGCCTTTATAAATCATCTTGTAGCACCTTCGGGCCTGGTGTATAATTTTGGTGACTGCACCCTCTCGAAGGGTGTGTTTCAGCCCGAGAAGTATTGGTTTGCACGCTCTTCGGGTGATGTGTCGCTTGTGTCGTTTGACGAGCAGCTGCTCCGTAAGGGTGAAGTTGCGGAGACAACGCTGCTGCCACTATATATGCTTTGCGCTATAACGATGGATTTGAGCCATATGCCGCAGCCCACTGAGAAAGTGTGGTGCAGCACGGGTGATAACCCATTTTTCATCTACCGCAGCGGCTGGAACGAGGGCAGCGCATATTTCGCCATCAAGGGTGGCGGTGCATCCCCACACAGTGACGCAGGGTCGTTTGTCTATGAGTTTGACGGCGTGCGCTGGGCTGTGGATATGGGCGACAAGTGCGACACGCCTGCGCAGACAAATAGGGAGCGCAAGCAGCAGAGTGCCCGCCTTGTCTTCAAGCGCAGTGCCGAGGCACACAACACACTCACCTTCAAGGGTCAGCCACACTCTTTGGCTGCGGCAAAGATTACCGGCCACAGCGTAACCTCACGCGAGAGGAGCGTGGAACTGGATCTTACACCCATCTTTGCAGGTAGTGCACGTCGTGTCACACGTCTTGCCAAGGTAGATAAGCGCAACCACCTGAGCATCACCGATCATGTGGAGAATAATTCCCAGCACGCAAAGGTTGAGTGGCATATGGCAACCAATGCCGAGGCAGAGATTGTTGCTCCCAATATTATAAGTCTTACGCAGGATGGCAAAACCATTTATCTGCGCCTTAAAACACGCGGCAACTCCATTGCCAAGATATGGAAGGCTGAGAGCACGGGCGATAATCAGGTAAATATAGATGGTCTGAGCCGCGTGGGCTTTGTCGTAGATGTCAAGGCGGGCGAGAGTATCGATATAAATGTTTCTCTATCGCCTATCAAAAGCAATGTCATCAGCCGTCTCAGCCAGATAATCTCCCGCAAGAAAGATAAATAAATACGGAATCATACACTTGAATGTTGTAAAACATTTGTCATTCCGAGCGAGTATAACGAGCGTGGGAATCTCCTGGTGGAGGATTGCCACGGCTTGTTGCCAAGCCTCGCAATGACACATAGGAATGATTACACACCTAAAATATATAATTCCTAATAAACAAAGAGGGTGCTAACCATTGCGGCTGACACCCTCTTATAATCATAATAACATCTTATTTACTTTGATATGCCATAAACATTTAATTGCCTATATTGGCCAATACTTTGGCAATTGATGTAAGCCAAGCAATCTTTGTCAAGCCTGTATCTGGCACGGTGTTAAGAATTGCAAACAATTCATTCCACTCTTCATCTGTAAGCATCCAACTAAATTCCTTGAAGTGTAATTTGTTCTCTTTGTGTTGAACATAACACTCTCTGCGGCCATATTTATCTGTTTGTGTTCTAATTTTCAACTCTTCGATTGGGGCGGAAACTTTATTACCACTTTTAACTCGTATGATTATAATATCATCCTCGATTATGAAATCCTCCAAAATCCAACTCTTGGGATTTGCCCAATAGACCTGAAGGAGTTTCTCCCACCATTTGAGTTCGCGAGTTTTGTATATCTTGTTCATACTGAAAAATATCTATATGGATTAGTATGTTGCATAATACATATCACTCTGCATCGCCTGTTCCAATTCCACAATGGAATCTCCCGCATATAACTGCTTAATTTGAAAACCACTATCCTCATCCTCTTCTACATATCGAAGCAGAACATAGAAGTCATCACCTATTTCGTAGGTTACATAATACCCTGTGCAGGATTTAGTGGTGGCATAGTCACAAATTTCCCAATCTTTCATACTTACACTCTCATCTGCATATTGGTATATGTAATCAACATAAGTCCTGCCGACAGCCTCTCTCACAACCTCCGCTTCCTCTTTATTCAAAAATGCATATGAGTTCAGAATGATTTCATTCTTGCCTTTATGGGAAAGCCAGTGACTTTTTTCGGCATTATTATACGCTTCCTCCATTGTTTGTAGCTTATAATACGGGGTAGTATCAATCCAACAATCATTAGAAATAGTCTCTGTTCTATCCAAATTCCAGAAATAAAGAACTGAGTACTTCTCTTTGTTTATCTCTAATAGGATTCTCCACGGATTTGCCATATAAGTATCTTGTTCTCCGTATAGTTCAACTGGAAGATATTCAGAATGTAGTTGAGCAATATTTTCTTCGGCAAGAATATGGCTAATAAAATCATTTTTTAAATCTCTCTCAAAGTCTATATTCTCCATCAATACCCACGCTTTAAGTTGAGGCGTGTCGGCGTTAGGACTCAAATCACACGAACACAGAAATAAACTCAACAACAGAATTAACAGTTTAGAATTTTTCTTAGAATTTTTCATAGTTAAATAAGTTTTGTTTACCGTAGCATCTCCTGTGCGGTGGGTTAGTGTAAAAAGAAAGTGTGGAGATGATTTCGTTTATCGAATAGAGGGCTGTGGAAAGACCCGAATGAAAATAAACGATACAATGCCCCACACCTGAATAGTATGGGGATATATGCACAAAATGTGCATAGCCACATAACTATACAAGAAATGAGTGCTGTTCGTTATCCCTTCATTCTGAAAACTTCCACATTTTCTATTCAGGACTTACGAAAACACTTTCAATATGTCCGCTATTTATACAATAGCATAGCAAAGTTAAAAATAATTTTCGAAACGACAACACTCTTTCGAGACATTGCACATATACTATATAATAAATTGCCGAATGATGCAGTTATCCTCTATGGGTATATAAGAAACACAGCCCACATTGTTATTTTAGTTTGGCAAAATCAACTTTTTCGAGATTTTTTAGTCGATAAATTTGGAAAAGAGCAAGAAAGCCTATATATTTGCATCCGATTTGAGAAATCAAGTCTAAATGGTGGATGTAGCTCAGTTGGTTAGAGTAGAGGATTGTGGTTCCTAAGGTCGTGGGTTCGAGCCCCATCTTCCACCCTGAATGTCAGAAGCGAGGTACAAACCTCGCTTTTTTGTTGTATATAGTCTTTGGTCTGCAAACAGTCCCGACCCTATACAGCGGCTCATTGTAAGGCTTATTGGTCAAAATAGTACATAAAATCGGGGCGGTTTTTGTTTATTGGTCAAAAATAGTACATAAATGTGGGCAAACACCCGCATTTTCTACTTGTATTTGAGCTTAAAATACTCGTCTATAAAGAGCTTACGATACC
>JAZUMN010000062.1:0-7906 GCA_045603645.1 Alistipes sp.
TCGTAAGCTCTTTATAGACGAGTATTTTAAGCTCAAATACAAGTAGAAAATGCGGGTGTTTGCCCACATTTATGTACTATTTTTGACCAATAAACAAAAACCGCCCCGATTTTATGTACTATTTTGACCAATAAGCCCAATATTGCCATGTACGATAGATGGACATTACACAAAAAAACGTAGCATTCCATCTACTCGTTCCGCAGGATTACCACATCCTATCTTAGCAATAGTGAAAATGCTACGTTAAAAAACGCAGTACTCCCTTGCTAAGATTAAAAAACAGCCAATTCGGTCTATTGTGGTAATTTGCGGAACGATAAGGCCATTACAATATGTCTGACAATCAAATTATGATCATCAACACAAAGGTATAAAAAACTTTTCAAACATCAAATTTTTTCTTTATAAATTTCCTTCGGCGCTGGCTAAGTGTATCTATAATAGAAATATCAAGAGTTTCCTCCAACAAAACTATACTATAAAAAAATGGGGATGACTAAAAAGTAATTTAGCCATCCCATTTTGCTCAGAGTATTTAACTATTTATTTGCTTTACTTTGCTGCAAAGACAAAGCTCATAGGCTTGCCCGTACCCTCTACCTCATAAGCCTTGTCGGCATAAACGGTAGCCTTGGCATTGACAGGGATGGTTACATTCAGGACAATGTTTCCAGCCTCACGCTTCCAAGATGAAACAACCTTGCCTCGAACAGTGCGCAGCGATGCATCGGCCCACTCCAAACCCTCGGGGTAGTGAGGACGGATGATGATATGGCCAAAGCCGGGGGCTGTCTCGTCGTAGTTGATACCTGCAATGTCGCTCTGCATCCACGCTGCCACATCGCCAAAGAATACGTGGTTAGCTGACGCTGCACCACCAAAACGTGGGCCACTGCCTATTCTCCACCTTTCGAGTGGCGAGGTGTAGCCATTAGCTATCCACGCGCCAAACGATGGAGTTTTGGTCTGAGTAGCAAGCTTATATGCTGTATCAACAT
The DNA here is from genome assembly GCA_045603645.1 of Alistipes sp. Taxonomy (GTDB): domain Bacteria; phylum Bacteroidota; class Bacteroidia; order Bacteroidales; family Rikenellaceae; genus Alistipes. The sequence goes on from JAZUMN010000062.1 coordinate 1,002, forward strand.
AGCCATACTTAACCAACATACGCAATGCGTACTTGCTGCCCACAAGACCGAAATCGCACAGATAACCACCCGCGATAACAACCTCGTTCAGGCGCGAAGCTACCAGCTGCTCCATATCCTCTGGCACCAGACCCATAGCCAAAGGCAATGCCTGGGCTGTAATCTTACCCACCGAATAGAAGCCTGTATCGCGGTTGAGGTATTTCTTGTTGATATAATCACGCAACTGCTTGGTCTTGGCCTCATACTTTGCGCCATCGCGACCCAGCAGCTCGGCAAAGCGAGCCATCAGCTTATGCTGGTAATAGTAGTAGCAAGACGATACGAAATCCTGAGGTGTTGTCGTACGGAAGTAGCACCAATCACCAATACCGCGCATAAACTCAGGAACAAAGCCATCCTTATTCTCGCGCTTCATTTGCATTTCAAGATAGCGCTCGGCAGCAGGATAAATCTTCTCGATAGCGGTCTTGTCGCCATAGTAGTTGTAGAGGTAGTTAGGAATGATGAACATCGCAGCATCCCACACAGGGCCCGGCCAATCGCCATAGCCCCAGCCTGAGCTTGGGATAATACCCGCGATACGGCCATCCTCGTGCTGGTTATCCACATAGTCGTCAATCCACTTCTCATATGCCAAAAGACCATCGAAGTTGGTCAGAGCTATATCCATACTGATATGTGCATCGGCAGTCCAGCCATTCTTCTCGCGATGAGGGCAGTCGGTAGGTATGCCGTAGAAGTTCGCCTGGTAAGAGCGACGCACTGCACGCCACAGCTTGTTGAACAGGTCGTTTGAAGAGTTAAACTCGCCAATGCTCTCCATATCGGTTGAGAGAAAGTGTGCCTTGATAGAGTTCATATCCAACTCGATAGGACGGTCTGAACGTACCGATACATACTGGAAACCGCAGTAGTGGAAACGGGGTGTGAACTCCTCGCCCTGCTCATCGCCACGCAAGATATACACATCCTGCTGGAATGTAGCATCGCCCACAGTGTGGTAGTAGATATTTATGTTGCGCACCTCCAATGTGCTGTCCTTCTTCAACAGCTCGCCATGCTCCACCTCGATACGAGTGCCGGCCTCGCCCTTGACCTTCAAAGTGGTGACACCAGCCATATTTTCGGGGAAGGCAAAGAGGTAGTGCTGGTCTGAGAACTTCTTCATAGACTTGGGAGCCACGGTCTCAACGGTGCGTATTGCGGGCATCTTCTGCGCCAGAAGCAAAGCCGATGGAGCCTTGACCTCGATGGCCGCAGGATAAGCACTGTCGTCCATCGCAGGGTCATCCCACGACTCTACCCTCTTGCGGGCATCGATAACGTCGCCTGCATAAATCACATTGCAGCGCACCTCGCCCTCGGTAGTCTTCCAGCTCTTGTCGGTTGCAATAATATCCTTCTGACCATTAGCATACTCTATGTGCAGCTCGGCAATCATACGGGGACGGTTACGCCACTCAGCCTTGTCGAACTGCCACACAGCCATAGCCGCATACTCGTTGTAGAAACCATTGCCGAGAGTAGCCGTGATGACGTTATCGCCCTTGCCAAGCAGTGACGTTACGTCGTGCGTAAGGTAGAGGTTACGCTTGTCGTAATGGGTATAACCCGGGTTGAGCCAATCCTCTGACACACGCTTTCCGTTAATCTTGGCATCGTAGTAGCCCGCAGCACTTATGTGCAGCAGAGCACGCTTTACCTTGCCATTGATTTTGAAGCTCTTGCGCAGCATAGGCGAAGGAAGGTAGTTCTTGTCGTGCGAGTCGGTAATCCACTTAGCCTGCCAGGGCTCACCCCTGAGGTTGGCGGTTGAGAACCACTCCACATCCGAACGGCAAATCTCACTGCCTGCGGCATCATAGAGCACTACCTGCCAGCAGTAGCTTGTATAAGGTTTAAGGTTCTCGGTTGAGAGCGTCACTCGCTGGAATGGAGCCTGCTCACGGTCGCTGCTCACAACATAATTACCCGACTTCAACGCCTTGACGCTTTGAGCCACACACACCTTAACGGTCTGCTGTGAGAAAGCCTCGCCCTTTTTGGAGCCATAAGTCCACGAGAAGCGGGCTACATCTCCATCCACGTTGTTGGGAGCTACGCTATACTCTACGCGCATATCCTCCACACTGATGTTGGGGCGACTGCTACACATTAAAGCAATCGCAAGCACAGACATCAAGCCAATGATGCCTCTACGCATTTTTGAAATAAAAGTTTTCCTCATAATTATAATTTGTGTGATACATAATTTGCAAATCAATGCAAATATACATTTTTTTTGCGAAACTTTAATGATTTTTACCTTATATATTCTGACACTCTTAGCCTTGGCCCTGGCTTTTGATAAAGTGTTAATAAATTACACTGCAAAAAGTATTGGCGGTTGAAAAAAAAGATGTACCTTTGGATGCAAAAAATGTCTTTTGCATAAATTACTAACTTGATTATAATGAAAAAAGTTGATGTAGTTCTCGGATTACAATGGGGCGATGAGGGTAAAGGTAAGGTTGTAGATGTGCTCACACCTAACTACACCGTAGTAGCCCGTTTCCAGGGTGGACCAAACGCCGGCCACTCCTTGCATTTTGGCGACAAGAGTTTCGTGTTGCGTACCGTACCATCGGGCATCTTCCGCGATGGTTCTGTTAACGTCATCGGTAACGGTGTGGTGGTTGACCCTGTATCACTTACCGAGGAGTTGAAGAACATCGCCGCACAGGGCATCCCTGTTCAGGAGAAGCTCCTTATCTCAAAGAAGGCACACATTATCCTGCCTACACACCGTATGCTCGACGCAGCCAGCGAGGCAGCAAAGGGCAAGTCGAAGATTGGCTCCACATTGAAGGGTATTGGTCCTACATATATGGACAAGACAGGCCGTAACGGTTTGCGTTTTGGCGATGTCATCTCGGAGGACTTCATCGAGCGTTACAACAAATTAAAGTCCAAGCACGTCGAGATGCTCAGCCAGTACAAGGGCTTTGAGTATGACGTCACGGAGTACGAGCAGACCTGGATGGAAGGCATAGAGTACCTCCGCGGCTTCAAGTTCATCGACTCGGAGCAGGTAGTAAACGACTTTATCAACGACGATGTAGCCATTCTGGCCGAGGGTGCGCAGGGCTCATTGCTCGACGTTGATTTCGGAACATACCCATTCGTGACATCGTCTAACACCGTTTGTGCAGGTGTCTGCACCGGTTTGGGTGTTGCCCCAACGAAGATTGGTGATGTGTATGGTATCTTCAAGGCTTACTGCACACGCGTAGGTAGCGGTCCATTCCCAACTGAACTCTTCGACGAGACAGGCAAGGAGCTTGGTCGCATAGGTCACGAGTTTGGCGCCGTTACGGGTCGCCCACGCCGTTGCGGATGGCTGGATTTGGTGGCATTGAAGTATGCTGTGATGGTCGATGGCGTAACACAGCTTATTATGATGAAGTCTGACGTTATGAACGACTTTGACACCATTAAGGTTGCTACGGCTTACAAGATTAACGGCGAGGTTGTGGATCACTTCCCTTACGAGCTCACCGACGACTTGGAGCCTGTATATACCGAGTTCAAGGGCTGGAAGTGCGACATCTGCAAGGTACGTCGCTACGAGGACTTCCCCGCAGAGTTCAAGCAGTATGTTGAGTTTATCGAGAAGGAGACAGGTTGCCCTATTAAGATTATCTCGGTAGGACCTGACCGCGAGGAGACTATTGTTCGATAATTGCAATTAACATCAATAAGAAAGAGGTTGTCCAACAAGTTTTTGAAGGACAACCTCTTTTTCTTGAATTTGTATAACAAGAAGGTTTTAAGTCTTTTGGCAGAAAACACCCTGTCAGACGGTTTACTCCTTGAAGTAGCGGTTGTACAAGCCCTGGAAACCTGCGCCGTGACGAGCCTCATCCTTAGCCATTTCGTGGATAGAGTCGTGGATAGCATCGTGGTTCTCCTTCTTAGCCATAACTGCCAGACGGAACTTATCCTCGCAAGCACCCTCCTCGGCATTCATACGCTTGTAGAGATTGGTCTTTGTATCCCATACAACCTCACCGATAAGCTCTGCAAGCTTTGAAGCGTGCTCAGCCTCCTCCCAGGCGTAGCGCTTGAAAGCCTCAGCAACCTCAGGATAACCCTCACGGTCAGCCTGGCGGCTCATAGCAAGATACATACCTACCTCAGTACACTCACCCATAAAGTGCTCCTGCAAGCCTGCCCAGAGCTCCTCGCTTGCGCCCTTGCCATCGCCGAGCTTATGCTCTGTTGCGAATGAAAGACCCTCGCTCTTCTCCTCTACCTCAACGAACTTCTCAGCTGGAACCTTGCAGAGTGGACACTTCTCAGGTGCTGAATCGCCCTCGTGAATATAACCGCATACTGTACAACGAAATTTCTTTGCCATAATAGTAAATTTTTAAGTTTGTTTATGTTTATGTTTATCTGTTTCTTTAATTTTCTACTGCAAAGATATAGGCTAAAATCACTTTTGCAATAGTTTTTTTATCACTCTTTTTTATCGCATAATAAGTTTTACTTATCGCCCGCTGCGGACAATAACATTTCAATATAGCCTACATCGGTGCAATCCTTGGCCAAAACCCGCTTCCTGGCATCAAGCAGGTAGAGGGCAGGAATGGCCTTCAAGTCGTAGAGCTGCTGCTTCTCGATAGTCTGGTTGGCATCGTAGGCATTTATCCACCTTGCAGGGTAGTCCGCCAGGTGATTGCGCCACTCTTGCAGGTCGGCATCGGGATAGATAACAAGCACTTTCAATGCGCCACTCTCAATCAAGCCTGCCAACTGAGGCGAAGCCACTATCTGCTTCTTAACATCGCGGCACATCGGGCAGCCGGGGTTACTTATAAATAGAAGTGTATGGTCAGCCTCAATTGTGTGCAGCGTACCCTGTCTGCCCGAGGAGAGCGTATAGGTAAAGTCATTTGCCACCCTGCCGACACGATTCTTGCACGCCATATTAAGGTCGAACTCATAGGGCATACGCTCATACTCGTCGAGCCATCTGCTCTGCACCGCATCTTCGAGTATGGGGATATAACGCTCATCGCTGCGCAACTCCGAATTGGGGTCATAGAGGACAGTCTGGGCAAGCCACAGGAAATACTCATACATAGGCTTCGATGCCGAGGCTTGCTGCATAAGGCGTGGAAGATACTCTTCCGCCCTCTCCTCGGGCACATACCCCACAGCGTAGAGGGCAAAGACCGAGAGCATACCCACCGAGTCCATACGGCTCACAAGCGTCGAGTCGGCAAAGTCGAAGTTATTCCAATAGTGGTCACGCATAAACTCAGCCTTCTGCTCGTTATCAAGCGATGCGGGCACCATCGGAGGGCGGTAAGCAGGCAGGAGCCTTTGTGGTGCGGCAGGCGCAGCAGGCGCAACCTGCTCCACCTCAGGTGCTGCATCAGCCACCCTTCTACCACCCGCATTGCAGGCACACAGCGATATGGCAGCCAGAAGAATTATTACCCTTACTATATATAAGTATTGCTTCATATCATTATTACATATCGGCAAACAACTCATCCTCGGCAACATAGAGGTTATCGACACTCATACCCTCGCGCAGTGCACGCCTTATGGTGTAGTGCGTACCGCCACGCTTTATGCCATTCCACCACGCCACAACGTGCGACGCGTGCTCGACAAGGTAACGGTTGCGGGCGAAGTAGCCCTTGGCGCCCGTATCCTCACCCACACATACCAGCTCATCGGCGCAACTTTTCACATTGTCGTAACGCTCAACATCGGCACCGCGGAACAGACGTCTGAACCCGGCAAAGGGCTCAACGGCCACCAAACGCACATCGGCATACCTCTGTCTGAGCCTTATAACCTGCTCGGCAGCCGCCAGGTCAAAGCCCCACGCCATACCCGAGAGGAAGCGGCGGTAACCCTGACGATACAACTTCTCCAACAGGGCGTACAACGCCTCGTCGGCTCGGCCGTCATAGTGGCGATGGCCGGTAAATGCTACTGTGATATTTTTTTCATCGTTCACCTCTACAAAAATAATACTATGGCTCGTATTTTGCAAGTAAGATAAGTGAATTAACACTAATAAAATTATGAAAAACACAGCTATTTGCAGCCTCATCTCATTCTTTGGAGGCGTATTGGTCGGCTCGGTAGCCGCTATGCTCACAACACCACAATCAGGAGCAGAGTTGCGAACAAAAATTCGCGACTATGTAGATCAAGAGGCAGAGAAGATTCGTTGCCACTGTAACGACAAATAACTCTTCCTGCTATGGCAAACGACAAGCTTTTGAAGAAGCAGTTGCTGCTTCCCCTACTGAGTTTCGCTGCCGCAATCATCGTTGCCACCATTCTGTTGATGACAGCCCTGGTGATATGGCTCACCGAACTCATCGGCTCGGCCTCGCTTGCAGCACTCATCGTAGCCGGAGTATTTCTTGCCGCCTCGTGGCTGATATATGCAATATGGACACGGCCGGTTATAGAGTACATCAACCAAAAGCTGGACACCATTTACGACGTTGCATTTGCAGCACGCAACGGATATGAGGTCGCAAAGTCGTTTGCACTGAAAATCTTGCTGCTTCTGACCAAGCACCCTTAGGGGTGCTTTTTTGTTTTATACGCCCCACTCTTACAGCGGACTTACTATGCAGCAGCCTCACAGTGTGAAGAGTTAAATTTTGCAAAATAAATTGCTTGCTTACGGCTTTTTTATTACCTTTGGGAAGTTTTTAGTATCATTAACTCATTAAATAAATAAAACACTATGAAAGAGGCTATTGCTATTCTCACAGGTGGCGGTCCAGCACCAGGTATGAACACAGTTGTTGGTTCAGTTGCCAAGACATTCCTTGCAAAGGGTTACCGTGTAATCGGCTTGCACTATGGTTATTCAGGTCTTT
>JAZUMN010000063.1:0-47716 GCA_045603645.1 Alistipes sp.
TGTGTGGATAATACCGTACTTATCAACCTTGAAGTCAATCTTACCGGCCTTAACCTCTGTAACGGCTTTAGCAATGTCCATAGTTACAGTACCTGTCTTTGGGTTTGGCATCAAACCACGTGGACCCAAAATACGACCCAACGCACCTACCTTACCCATAACGTTTGGAGTACAGATGATAACGTCAACGTCGGTCCAACCGCCCTTGATCTTCTCAACATACTCGTCCAAACCTACGTAGTCAGCACCTGCTGCCTGAGCCTCAGCCTCCTTCTCTGGTGTACACAATACCAAAACGCGGACAGTCTTACCTGTACCGTGTGGCAATGTTACAACACCACGAACCATCTGATTCGCCTTACGAGGATCTACACCCAGACGTACGTCGATATCGACAGAAGCATCAAATTTCGTAAAGGTAATTTCCTTCAGAAGAGATGCCGCCTCTGACAACTTATAAGCCTTGTGTGGCTCAACCTTGGCGTAGGCTGCCTTTTGATTTTTTGTCAACTTACTCATTCTGATAATACTAATTACAAGTTAGGAAATTCACCCACTACGTTGATACCCATACTGCGTGCAGTACCGGCAACCATACGCATAGCAGCTTCAACAGTGAAGCAGTTCATATCAGGCATCTTATCCTCGGCGATAGCCTTAACCTGCTCCCACGTTACCTCACCTACCTTGCTTCGGTTAGGCTGTGCAGAACCTGTCTTTACCTTTGCTGCTTCCTTAAGCTGAATGGCTACTGGTGGCTGTTTAACAACAAAGTCAAATGACTTATCTGTGTAAACTGTAATGATGACTGGAAGAACCTTACCCGCCTTATCCTGGGTGCGTGCGTTGAACTGCTTACAGAAGTCCATGATATTGACTCCCTTTGAACCCAACGCTGGACCCACTGGGGGTGAAGGATTGGCAGCACCACCTTTGATCTGCAATTTAATAAATGCAGCAACCTCTTTTGCCATAATTTTCCTTGGTTAATTATTCTTTTTCTACTTGTGTAAAGCTCAACTCCATTGGAGTCTTGCGACCAAAAATTTTCACAGAGACCGTGAGTTTCTTGCGCTCGTCATCGACTGTCTCAATAGTACCTTGGAAGCTTGAGAAAGGACCGTCCGTAACCTTGACGATCTCGCCAACAACAAAAGGAACTGCGTTCTCTTCTCCCTGTGCATTAAGCTCATCAACGCGTCCGAGAATTCTGCTCACCTCTTGTGGACGTAATGGTGTAGCATTCATCTTCTTACCGTCTTCCTTGGTGTCACCCAGGAAACCTAATACATTTGGAGTATTGCGAATGATAATTGGAATCTGTCCTGCGAAGACCGCCTCTACCAGCACATAACCTGGGTAAGAGACCTTCTCCTTTGATATTTTCTTACCGTTGCGAATGGTATATACCTTCTCGGTGGGGATTAACACCTGCGAGATATAGTCCTCAAGATGATTGTGACGAATCTCCGCCTCAAGGTACTCTTTAACCTTGTGCTCCTTGCCACCGATTGCACGGACTACATACCACTCTTTCTTATTCTCGCTCATCGTTTTATATTAACAACAATTAACGACCAAGATTACCCAACGTTTTATATATTGCCGTCATAACGTTCTCGAATGAGATGTCCATCAGCAATACCACAATAGCAAAAATCGCCGAAGCGACCATCACGACTACTGTCGAACTCTGCAACTGCGGAAACGATGGCCAAGCCACCTTATTTACAAGCTCGTTATAGGATTCTTTTACGTACTTCAACATAATTTTGCTCTTTAATTAGCAGGAGCAGAGAGATTCGAACTCCCATCAACGGTTTTGGAGACCGCTATTCTACCCTTGAACTATGCTCCTTTATAAGAGGTAGCCCTAAGACTACCTCTCTTATTTTGCAATTATCAAATTACTCAACGATTGCGAGAACCTGACCTGCACCTACTGTACGACCACCCTCACGGATTGCGAAACGAAGACCCTCGTTCAACGCTACTGGGTAGATCAAAGTTACAGTGATAGTAACGTGGTCACCTGGCATAACCATATCAACGCCCTCTGGCAAAGCGATCTCACCAGTTACGTCCATGGTACGGAGGTAGAACTGAGGACGGTACTTGTTGTGGAATGGAGTGTGACGACCACCCTCTTCCTTCTTCAAGATATAAACCTCAGCAGTGAACTTAGTGTGTGGCTTGATAGAACCTGGCTTAGCTACAACCATACCGCGCTTAACCTCCTTCTTATCGATACCACGCATCAAAAGACCTACGTTATCACCAGCCTCACCCTCATCGAGGAGCTTACGGAACATCTCAACACCTGTACAAGTAGAAGTCAAAGTCTTCTCACCCAAACCGATGATCTCAACTGGATCACCTACGTGGATGATACCTGTCTCGATACGACCTGTTACTACTGTACCACGACCTGTAATTGAGAATACGTCCTCAACAGGCATCAAGAAAGGCTTCTCGTTCTCACGTGGAGGAATTGGGATATACTCGTCAACAGTTGACATGAGCTCCATAATCTTCTCCTCCCACTTTGGCTCGCCGTTCAAACCACCGAGTGCAGAACCGCGGATAATTGGGCAGTCCTCATCGAAGTCGTACTTAGCCAAAAGGTCACGAACCTCCATCTCAACGAGGTCAAGCATCTCAGGATCGTCTACCATATCACACTTGTTCAAGAAAACAACGATCTTTGGTACGTTCACCTGCTTTGCCAAAAGAACGTGCTCGTTAGTCTGAGGCATAGGACCATCAGTTGCAGCAACTACCAAGATAGCACCATCCATCTGAGCAGCACCGGTTACCATGTTCTTCACATAGTCGGCGTGACCTGGACAGTCAACGTGCGCATAGTGACGAGTTGCAGTCTGATACTCAACGTGAGCAGTGTTGATGGTAATACCACGCTCCTTCTCCTCAGGTGCGTTGTCGATAGAGTCGAATGAGCGGAGCTCAGACAAACCTGCCTTAGCAAGTACTGTAGTAATTGCCGCAGTAAGAGTTGTCTTACCGTGGTCAACGTGTCCGATTGTACCAATGTTCACATGGGCTTTCGAACGATCAAATTTTTCCTTTGCCATAGTATTATTAGTATTAAGTTTTAAAAATTTCTTTCAACTTTTCTTTTTACATACAAACAAGTAACACGCCCAACCTCTCGGTTAAAACTCGTGTTACCAACTCTGAGCGGAAGACGAGGCTCAAACTCGCGACCCTTAGCTTGGAAGGCTAATGCTCTATCAACTGAGCTACTTCCGCAAAAACAAACCGCATCAGAGCAGCCTACCCATTGTCTAACGACATCTTGCAACCCCGACCGGTTCGGAAAGTGGGAAGAGATGGATTCGAACCACCGAAGGCGTACGCCAGCAGATTTACAGTCTGCCCCATTTGGCCACTCTGGTATCTTCCCAAGTATTTTGTTGTTCATCTGACCTGACTCTCGTCATATCAGAGAGCCGATGGAGGGATTCGAACCCACGACCCCGAGATTACAAATCACGTGCTCTGGCCAACTGAGCTACATCGGCAACTAACCGTTACGGAGTGCAAAGGTAGGGATATTTTCTTATTCTGCAAATTTTTTGAGGATTTTTTTATGCCTTGATAGATTTTTTCAAATCTGACCCGACCGCCATCCTAAAAACAGCCCCACTCTTGCGTTCAAAGAACTATTGATTTTCTCCTTTGTATAGCGGCAGAAAATCGAGTGCAAATATAATCACTCTTTCCGTAAGAAAAAAGTAATGTGTAATTTTTTTTCAATAAAAGGCAAAAAAATGTTGTTTTACCTTCCTATATATAGTATAATGTATAAATCTCAGGCACAAGATTTGCTCCGAACAAGACAAACAAAACCTCTACAAATATGATTTGGTACTTACTCATAGGTCTTATTGCCGGCTGGCTCGCCAACCTTATTGTTAATGGCAGCGGCTCGGGGTTAATCATCAACCTAATAGTCGGCATCGTAGGTGGCTTCCTCGGCGGGTGGATTGTCGAGGCGCTGGGCTGGTTGCCCGTGAACACCTTCGGCACGCTGCTCACATCACTCCTCGGAGCCATCCTCCTGCTGCTTATAGCCTCACTCATCACACGCCGCAATCGCCAATAAGCCAATGCTGCAATTGTCACTTGCGGGAGTATTACACAAAAGGAGCGTCCCGCCGGAACGCTCCTTTATCGTTTCATAACAAGAGAACTCTATTTTTGTGTCCCGGGCCTAAACATCTGCGATACCTAAGCTCGGTCAACTTGCCCTTGTTATAAATGTATTACCACTGGATAGCCTGATCCTGGTCAGGAATCTGAGTGTTGATGATACGCAACATTGAGTATGCGCCCTTAAACTTGTAGTTAAGAGGCTCACCCTGAGTCTTATCAGTCATATAGTACTCAACGTTAACTACGGTTGTCTTACGAAGCAGGTATGTCTTCAATGGGTCCATCTCCTCTGCTACGAAGTAAGTAACGTTGTTGTTTGATACGCTGAAATTCAGACCTGCCTTCTGTGCTGTATCACTTGCCCAGAAACGGAGGCTCTCGCCATCGTCACCAAACTCAACATTCACACGGTAGTTCTCGCGATCCTTGTGAGTATGGTCGATACCACCAGCGTAGAAGAATGCTGTGTTCTCACCTGTTGCATAGAATGTCTTTTCACTCACAGCGTAAGGGATATCCTCGTCGTACTCACCTGGGATCCAGTTACCACTGGCATCAGCCTTCTGAACTGAACCCAACATAGATGATGCTACATATGTACCAGAGAAATCATTGAATGGTACGATATTAAGCAATGCATTGTTGTAGTGCTTACGAGTATTTGCCTGATAACCTGGCTGATTCTCAGCAACTCGCAAAGGAAGAATCCAACGGTGGCTCTGATCCAGGTCTGTCAAGTTGAGTTCAAGATCCAACATAGCTGTTGTCTGACCCGCAGGGATTGTGACAGTTGTTGGGAATTGATTGATTACACGCTCTACACCGTCATTCTCATCAACATCTGACAAATCCTTGAACCAGATGTCTGTACGACGCTCTCCAATGTTAGCCATATTCAATGCGTACAATGAGTCGGGATCCAACTCTACAACGGCATTGATTGTGCCCTCGTGAACAGTACTACCACTGACAATCAATGGCAACTGATAGTGAACTGACTCACCAGCCTCGTTGTACTTAACATATACGGTAGTACAACCCTCTGAGTTGATAGGGGCCTTGAAACTTACGTAATGTGCGAACTGCTCATCCTCCCACTCGTCATTACAAGAGAAGCAGAATGTAAGTGCCGCCATCGCAACGATTAAATTTATAATCTTATTCATATTATTTTTAGCAATTAGTGTTACTTATTATCTTATTCTTAATAACCCAATAATGATATTATTAATCATAAGTCTGCCATCCTGGGTTCTGAGTCAAACGGTGGTTACGCTTCAACTCTGTCTTAGAGATAGGCCAGAAATACATTCTATTAGTGAAGAGTGTTGAGTACTGAGTCAACTCAGCTGGCTTGTGGAACGCCTCACGCTGACCCTCGGTAAACATCACTGACAAACCATATACAGGCTTGTTCAACTCGATGTGAGCAATCTTCCAACGACGCAAGTCATACCAACGAGCTGCCTCAGCGAAGAGCTCAATCTGACGCTCGCGCTGCAACTTAGCACGGAACTTGTCAACATCATCATAAACATCATCCTCATAGTCGGGCAAACCGGCACGGATACGAACTGGGTGGATACCGAGCTCAAGATCCTCACGAGTACGAGCGATGTAATGAGTGCTCTCGCCGTCCCATGTTGGAATCTCATACTCACCCTCCTCAACCTCGTTTACAGCCTCAGCGTACCACAAAAGTACCTCAGCGTAACGAATGGCCGTCTCAGTCTTCTCGACACAACCTGCACTCTTAGAGTCATTAGGGTGAACGAACTTCATGATACCGATACCTGTACGGTTCCAGAGCTTACCATTCATATAACCATCATTCTTACCACGATAGTAGAAGCACTGGTAGTTACGAAGGTGCTGGTTCTCATTGCTTGTCATATGCAAACCGCCCCAGATAGCACCGTTGTAAGCAACTGACGCGTAGAAACGAGGCTCACGACCTGCATTCATCAAGTGAACGTTTGCCTGAATCATCTCCTTCTCACCCTCCTTTGTAGTAAAGCCTGTTGGGCGCTTAGTACCGTTGTTCTCACCATATACATCGTTAGCACCTGGTGCATCCTCACCCTCATTAGTATAGTAAGCATCAAACTGCTTCAATGTCATAGCGTGTACGTTCCAACCACCTACATAAGTTGGCAACTGGTGCTCAACAAGTGCGTGCCAGATAGCCTCACCACCGTAGCCGTACAAGTTCATGTTATCACGACCACGAGTGAAGATAATCTCAGGGTTATCAGCGATTGACAACGTACCATTAAATACTGAACGATATGACTCAAATGGGTCGATATTCTTCCAGCCATCAGGCCAGTTCTGATTAGCGAACTTCTTAGCCTCCTTTACATCATCTGGAGTCTTAGCAGTCTTAGGATACATATAGCGGTTGTCACCAGACTGTGCGATCTCACGCTTTGGAGCCCAATAGAGGTCATAGATCTGAAGGTCCATAACGTCCTTAGCAGCGGCAGCAGCCTTAGCCCACTTCTCCTCATCGTACTCCTGAGCCATCAACAGACGACCTGTATCGTCAGTAAGGTCAGTAAATGTCCAGTCATCACCAACACCTGGCTTAGGGTTGTTCCAGGGGCTCGCACCAAAGATCAACGCCTTAGCACGTACAGCCAACGCAGCACCGCGTGTTGGACGTACAGCGTCACTTGTAGAACGACGCAAAGGAAGGAGGTGTGCAGCCTTAACCATCTCAGATGCGATGAAATCAACGCACTCGTCATAAGTATTACGTGGCAATGCTACATCAGCATAGTCAGCCTCATAGTCGAGAACACCCTCACCGATGATGGGCACAGGGCCATAGCGACGAAGAATCAAGAAATACATATAACCACGGAGGAAACGAGCCTGACCCTCATAGTCAGCAATCTGCTCCTCGTTTACGTGGTGGTCATTTTTGAGCATATGAAGGTTCTGGATCATGACGGTAGCCTTACGAATACCATTATAAGCCTCAGTCCATGCCTCACCTGCACTCTGGCCCACGGCAATACCACCGGTATGGAAATCCTCATATCTACCGGCCATCATATCTGCATACTGGTTGTTCTTGTCACCATACATCATGTCATCGCAGAAGTTATGGTGGTTACCATACTTACCGCAGATATCCAACAGCTGACGGCATCTCAGATGAGAGTAAGCATCCGCCAACCACTGCTCGGTGTAATCCTGGCTTGAAAACACATTTTCAAGCGTCATTCGGTCATTGAAGTACTTGTCAACCTCCAAGTAATTAGCACAAGAGGTTGCAACTACCGCCGAAATTGCTAATGCTGAAATATATTTAATCAATCTTTTCATATTCGTAATGTATAAAAATTACATGCTAATGTTAAATCCGAATGAGAATGACCTAGACAATGGATAATTTGTACCATTTGTTGAACCCATCTCAGGATCCCATAACTTAAAGTCAGAGAATGTCAAGAGGTTAGTACCAATGAAGAATACGCGAATCTGCTTTGAGTAGATCTTGTTAACCCACTTCTGAGGCAAGCTATAACCAATCTCCAAAGTCTTCAAACGCAGGTAAGCACCATTGCGCAACCAGTATGAAGATGCACGGTTGTTGTTATTGTTTGCACCATAAGTCAAACGTGGATAAGAAGCATTTGGATTCATTGTAGCCTCAGTACCTGAGATCTCGCTGTCAATCCAACGGTCCTCTACGAGGTCGATAAGTACGTTACCTACCTCCTTCTGGCTGAATGCGTAAACTGACATACCCTCGATGCAGTAAGATGACTTACCTGCACCCTGGAAGTGAACATTGATATCCAAGCCCTTCCAACGAGCTGACAAACCTACACCATAGATAAGGTTTGGTCGGGTTGTAGCACCAATAGCAACCTGGTCACCGTTGTCAATAATACCATCACCGTTGATATCCTTATACTTGATATCACCTGGCTGAACATCACCGAATGTCTGAGTTGGCGAGTTACGGATATCGTCGTAGTCCTTGAACAGACCCAAGGCAACCAAACCACGAGCCTGGTTTACACGGTAGCCGCGCTGCAACTGATATGCGTAGTATGCGTTCTCCTCATCCCTCTCGATAATCTCGTTCTTTGAGTAAGTGATGTTACCACGGAGTGTCAAATCCCACTGACCGAACTTGTGACGGAGAGCGAAGTTACCATCGAAACCGCGTGTGTCAACCTTACCTACGTTAGCTACTGGGCTCAGACCGTCCAAACCAACCATTGCTGGCATGTAGTAACGAGTCAGGAAGATACCCTCACGAGACTCATCGAAGTAGTCAACTGTCAAAGAGAACTTATCCTTGAACAACGCCAGGTCAAGACCCAAGTCCTGCTTGGTTGCGATTTCCCAAGTTACGTTGTTTGAAGCCAACTTAGTGTAACCGATACCCTTTGTACCGTAGTTAGGCGTTGCATTGATATCAGCCCAGTGATATGAACCACCGTTTCCTGTTACATCACCAATGTAGTAGAGGTATGGGAAGCGCTGGCCAAGGTTATCGTTACCTACCTTACCATAAGAGTAACGAATCTTGAACATGTTAATCCACTTCAAGTTGTTGCGGATGAAGCCCTCCTCAGCAACGTTCCACGCAGCAGAGAACGCAGGGAAGAAACCAAACTGGTGACCCTTAGCGAAGTTCTCAGAACCGTTGTAACCGAAGTTGAAGTCAGCGAAGTAGCGGTTCTTCCAGTTGTAAGATACGCGACCTGCGACACCCTGGTTGCGGCGTGCAATACCGTTGATGATATCAGTACCCAAACCTACTGTTGAGATTGAAGAGTTCTGGTTGTACTTAACAGTTGCACTAACGTTGTGGTTCTTGAAGCTGCGGTTGTAGTGAATCTCAGCCTCCAAGTACTCGTAACGAGAACCCGATGCACCTGATGACTGGTTCATCTTTGCCTCCTCGTGAGTACGGATGAATACCAACTCACCTGTCTCAGGGTCGCGTGCGTCAGCAGCCAAGTACATCTCAGGGCTCTTTGTACGACGGATGTTGTTAGAGTTGTTTGTATCGAAACCGAAACGGCCTACGAAGCTCAGACCCTTAGTGATGAAGTCAAGCTTCTGCTCCAAGGTGATGTTTGTCTGAATCTTGTTTGTCCAAGTCTCGTTGTAACCTGACTGAGTTGTCAAAACCCAAGGGTTGGTATTGCTACCTGCACCACGAGATGGGAAGTAACCGTTAGAGTAGATTGCAGGCATCTCGATAGGATTCTGACGCATCAGGGCATCCCAGATGTTAAGTGCATAACCTGGCTCGTTCATCTTACGCAAAGAACCAGATACACCCAACTTCAAGAGAGTTGTCTTTGTGATATCTACATCAACGTTCATACGGTAGTTGTAGAGCTTAGAGTTAGCGTTGGTGTTGTAATCCTTCTTGATGTTACCATCCACCTTGTACATACCCTGCTCCTCGAGGTAAGAACCTGAAACGAAGTAACGTGCTGTGTTACCACCACCACTAAGGCTCAACTGACCACGGTAAGTCATCGCACCATCGCGCAACAGCAAATCCTGCCAGTCAACGTTAGGATAGAGGTCTGGGTCCAGGCCCAAGCGCAAGATCTCCAACTCAGCCTGTGTGTACTTAGGTTCAAGGTTACGGGTTGTCAACGCCTCATTAACCAACGATGCGTATGTAGGACCGTCAGCGAACTCAGGCATCATAGTACGAGTGTTGTAAGCTGCCTCAAACTTAGCATTTACATTCACCTTACCGGCCTTACCCTTCTTGGTAGTGATAAGTACTACACCGTTCGCACCCTTAGAACCGTAGATAGCGGTTGTAGAAGCATCCTTCAATACGGTGAAAGACTCGATATCCTCAATAGCGATTTCGTTCAAATCACGTGGGAAACCATCCACCAAAACCAACGCAGCTGAACCTGCACCGAAAGTAGAGATACCACGCACCCAGAACTCAGATGTATTCTGACCTGGCTGACCACTTGACTGCATCGCCATCACACCTGGGACGTTACCTGCCAACATGTTGGTAATATTGCTTGTAGATGTTGAAGCAATATCCTCCATCTTGATCTGAGTAACGGCACCGGTTACGGTAAGTTTCTTCTGAGTACCTGTACCGGTAATGATGACCTCATCAAGTGATGTAGCGTCATCCTCCTTCAACACTACATTCTGCTTAGTCTGCTCCTTGATAAGGATTTGCTGCTCGATGAAACCGATGTACGAGAACACCAAACGGTTGTAAGGTTCCATCTCGATGGTATATTTACCATCCAAGTCGGTAGTGGTACCGAAGCCTGTCACGCCCTGAATAGTTACGTTTACACCAATCAGAGGCTGATTCTGCTCGTCAGTAACCGTACCGCTAACCTTAATGGTCTTTGTCTGAGCAAAGGCAGCAGTGCAGATGACAAGCATCAACGTTAATACTGATAAAATTTTCTTCATAACTTATCTATTGTTAATAATTTTGTACAAGGACTCTTCTACTCGAAGTAGATCTCGCGAATACGCTTGTTGTTAATGTCGCCAATGTAGAATGAGTTACGCGATGGTGAGTATGCAATACCAAAAGGCCTGTTAAACATCGCCTCACCGCGAGCCAAACCGTCAGCATAACCGTAAGCAGTACCCTCGCTTACACGGCCACGACCTGCGAATGTCGATACAATACCCTGAGGAGTCACCTTACGGATACAGTGGTTACCACTATCTGTAAAGTAGTAGTCGTACTCGTCATCCTGACCTGCATAGTCAGGGTTCTTCACGAACACGCCATCACGAGGGTCGCAAATGCGGGCATTCATACCAATATCGTCAACATAACCGTCACCACCACCAAGACCGGCGTAAGGTGAAGAGCTAACGAACCATACTGGCAAACCGAATGTATCAGCCGTTGCGTTGTAGAATGTCTTAGAGATAAATGAATAGTTACAAGCCAACACATACATAAACTTACCTGATGGGTGCATATTACAAACCATCTCGTAGTTAGACTCACCCCAACCAAACTGCATCTGACACTGATCAGGATCGGTAGATTTTACTGTCGTACCTGTATTCAGCCAGTTCAAATATCCCAGCTTATCATCTTTAAGGTCAGAGTGTGTAACGTGGTTAGGGAACTTGTACACCTCAGCTGTGCTGAACTTATTGAAGAACATCGAGTTTGTGGCAGGGTGAATAGCAACACCATTACAAGCGCGAGTTGCAATCAAAGGATGTGTATTTACCTTACCGCCCTGCATAAACGCCTCAATACCTGATGAAGTGGGTGTAGTACGCTTAACAAGGAAGATTGTAGGCGCTGTGTCTGAGAACTGGTCGGTAGCAATAACCATGTGGTAGTTGCCATCCTTGGTAAAGTCAATCTTACGAACACGGTTGTTTGAAGCACCCAGACCCTCGGCAGTAGAGAAGAATGTAACAGTCTCCTTCTCCAAATCGAACAAACGGATACCGCCACCATTATCGCAGTTGCACCACATATGGTTGTCATTCACAGGGTCAATAATAAAGTTATCGGCCTGAGGGAAGTTACCGCAATCTGAGAATGGCAGAGGTATCTTACTTACTCTGAAATCATTCTCCTGCTTCTCGTTTACCTTGCCGGCAATGGTACGAACCTTCCAGGCGCGCTTGTAAACGAATGGCTTCTCCCATAAAGATGCCTCCTGCAAGTAACCATGAGCACCTACGGCTACGTGGACTGTGCGGCCATCATCTTCCAACGAACCATCATTCTGTGACTTTGGAGTGCTTGACAACTCCTCGTCATCCTCATCCTCATCATCCTCATCCTCAAAACCGTCGAAGTCATCGCTTGCTGACTTTTCAGGAACGAGGCAATAGATTGCCGAGCCATTTGATGAGATTACAACAGCCTCAGTGCCGCCTATGCTTACTCTGATAAGCTTAGGGTCTGCACCGAAGTTCTTGCCATAAATCACCATCTGCTGTCCAGATGTTCCAATTTCGGGTATGAAGTTAGTTACCTCAATTGGTTTGCTTGGGTCGTGTGGTGGACCTGTCACAGTCTGTACTGTAAGATCAAGGTCTTCCGAACAACCAAACAAAACACTTGTAAGTGCCACTAACAGCAATGCCCTCAAATTAAATAATGTTTTCATTTGTTAATAATTTAGGTTACACTTTCTAAATATATGATATATAATGCTTATAAATTCTCTCTTAATACTCACACCATATATATATATATATAAGGTAGCCTTGTTCTACGATTACTAATCGTAGTAAATCTCGCGAATACGCATATTTTCGAGGTCACCTACCAGGAACGTACCGCGTGTGGTTGAATAAGTGATACCGTGTGGCTGATCCATCATAGCCTCACCTCGTGCCAAACCATCAGCATAACCGTTAGCCGCACCATCACTTGCGCGACCACGACCTGCAAATGTTGAAACAATACCCTGAGGAGTCACCTTACGGATACAGTGGTTCATCTGATCTGAGAAGTAGAAGTCATACTCATCATCCATACCCTCATAATCAGGATTCTTCACAAACACACCCTCGCGAGGACGATATACCTTAGCCTCCATACCGATATCATCGAGATAACCGGCATAACCGCCCAAACCGGCGTGACCTGATGAGTTAACAAACCATACAGGCAGACCAAAAGTATCATTTGTTGCGTTGTAGAATGTCTTTGCAATGTAGTGCAGGTTAATACAGATTACGTACATATACTTACCCGTTGGGTGGATATATGGCACCATCTCATAATTCGACTCACCAAAACCAAACTGCATCTCGCAATGTTGAGGATTGGTAGATTGAACTGTTGTACCTGTCTGCACCCAGTTGTAGATACCCATCTTGTTACCTTTGAGATCAGGGTTAGTCTTGTGGTTAGGGAACTTGTAATACTCGGTAGTGCTACCCTTTGAGAAGAAGATTGAGTTTGAAACCGGGTGAATAGCAAGACCCATACAAGAACGTGTTGCAATCAGAGGCTTAGAGTTGATAACTCCATTCTTCATAAACGCCTCAACACCCGATGCATCAGGAGAGTTACGCTCAACCAGGAAAACGGTAGGAGCAGTATCGGTACTCTGCTCTGTACAAATAACCAGGTTGTGATTATCGTCGTGAGTAAACTCCATATTACGCACACGGTTGTTTGAAGCACCCAGACCCTCGGCAGTAGAGAAGAATACAACGGTCTCCTTCTCCAGGTCGAACATACGGATACCGCCACCCACGTCACAGCTTACCCACATATGGTTAGGGTTCACTGGGTCGATAATAAAGTTATCACACTTAGGGAAGTTACCGCAGTCGTCAAATGGCAGAGGGGTCTTGCTTACGCGGAAGTCCTTGGTTCGCTTCTCATCTACCTTACCGGCGATAGTACGAACCTTCCACGCTCTCTTATAGATGAATCTCTCATCATCATAAGAAGCCTCCTGGTAATAACCGTGAGCACCAACAGCAACGTGGATAGTACGAGAGTTAATCTCAGCCTCGTCTTCGTCGCCACTCTGCGACTTTGGAGCGCTTGCTTCCTCAACATCCTCGTCTTCGTCCTCGTCGTCATCCTCGAAACCTGCGAAGTCATCACTTGCTGACTTAGCAGGCACCAAACAATAGACAGCATTACCATTCGCTGATACAACGACAGCGTCTGAACCGCCTATGTTCACTCTGATAAGTGATGGATCTGCACCGAAGTTCTCACCATAGATCACCATCTGCTGACCAGATGTTCCGACCTTAGGCTCAAAATCGGTAATCTCAATAGGTTTGCTTGGGTCATGTGGCGTACCTGTCACGGAACCAATTGTAAGCTCCAGATCCTCGGCACAGCTCAGCATAGAACAAGCGAGCAAACCAATCAGCACTCTGCGAATGCTGACAAGAGTCTTAATTTTGTTCATAAGCATTAAAAATTTAGTAATTTGTTGATTGTTAAACAATTATTTTCGTCTTGGGTTATCACCCGTCATCCTCTCCGTTGCTCAGCATAGAATAAAAACGGCGTCTTACTATACCTCACAACACAACATTCATAATACAAATGTACGAGTTTTTTCATTACCACACAACTTTTTCAAAGATTTTTTGCTAAAAAAACGACAAAACATAAATGCCGGACATTATTTTGGAAAATTTTATTACCTTTGTACAAAGTATTTTTTTGCAAACGAACAAATGATAATTATGAGAACTACACATTTCCTGCACGCAGCATTTATGGCGACAGCACTCTTTGTTCTCTCTTGCAACGGAGGCGGAGAAATAATCGAGCCGACAGGGCCGCAGGAGTTAACCGTTTCCCAAACCGAGATAAACAGCACCGTTGTAGGCTCCACCCACAGCATCACCTTGGAGGCTCCCGACACATGGAGCGCATCAAAGACCAAGACGTGGGTCAACATCTCCCCCTCGTCGGGCGAGAAGGGCACACACCAGGTGGAGATAACCATCGACCCCAACAATGCAAATGCAGAACGTGTAGCAAGCGTAACATTCAAATCTGCCGAGCAGAGCAGGAAGATATCCATTTCGCAATCCTGGTCTTACCACTTCGAGCTGCCCTGCGAGGAGTACACCATCAGCCATATGGGTGGCGAGATACTCATACTTGGGCTACCCGAGAGCGGCTACACAATAAACATCGACAAGGATGTTAACTGGCTCTCGGCCGAGGGCAACATCTTGGAGGTCGGCTACAACGATGGCAGCGCCATACGTCACACAACCATCGAGCTCATCGACAGCCTGAGCGACACCACCTACAAGGTGCGCATATTCCAGAAAAGTGCCACCAGCGGCACCGAGAAAGCCCCTGTAATCAAGTCGCTGACAATCAACGGATACAACTGTCCCACAGATAGTTACACTCCTCTGGCGGACTTCTTATATTCGGTGGACAGAAATGCCCCCGCGACCAAAACCGTGAAGATAGAGTTTGCAGGCGACGGCGTAGAGTGGATTACCATCGAGGGTGTGGAAAAACACATCCTGTCGGGCGATGAAGTGACCCTTGACAGCCTTATGCCGGGTACTACACTTACCATAAGCTCGCACAATAGTGCCACCGAGGATGCAGGGCAAAATGCACTTATAGTTTCCTGCCTGCCCATTGTCACCATAGACACCGATGCCACCATCCAGGATGAGCCAAAGGTGGACTGCAACTTCACTCTGTTTGACCCCGAGGCACGCACTGCCGCAGGCGAGGAGAAGGATATCACCTATTTCGAGAGCCTGGCAGGCATCGAGTATCGTGGTATGATGGCACAGCGATTTCGTAAGAAGCCCTTCAACTTCAAGCTCTACGACGACAGCCACAACAAGCGCGAGGCCAAACTGTTAGGCATCCGCAACGACAACTCGTGGATTCTGGATGCTATGTACCTCGACCCTGCGCGTATGCGCGACCGCGTATGCTTCGACATCTGGAACTCCTACAACAAACCCTACTATGTCGGCGAAAAGCCCAAGGCCACAAGTGGCACACGAGGCTACTATGTCGAGGTCATCATCAATGGCGAGTATCAGGGTCTTTATACCCTTACCGACCGCATCGACCGCAAGCAGTATCAGATTGAGAAGCAACGCGGCTACATCTACAAGGCCAAGGGCTGGGGAACGGCTTGCCGTATGTATGGATGCAAGACCCCCAACAACGACGATTACTACTGGAACTCTGCCGAGATTGAGCAGGAGTACCCCGATGCTGACGATGGGCAGGCACCATATTTCAACTATCTGGCAGACCTCATCACCTTTGTTGCATCCTCATCCAAAGAGGATTTCAGCGCAAAGTTCGAGGAGCATTTCGATATGCACAGCGTCGTGGATGCCTTCATCTTCCTCAATATGGTTGTGGCAGACGACAACCTGGGCAAGAACACCTACTGGATTCTGCGCAATGTAAACGAGTCGAAGAAATTCATACACGGCCTGTGGGACCTGAACGGCTCACTGGGTCGCAACTGGAACCGTTTGGAGGAGAACTACACCCAGTCATTCCTGATCTATGGCGACGAGAATGTAAACCATCAAAAGTGGCCCTTCCGCCTCTATGAACGCATAATCAGCGAGAATCCCGCCAACATACACCAGAAGATTTATGACCGCTGGGAGGAGTTGAAGAATACGGCTTTTGCTCAGGAAAGATTCGACCAGATTGTGGATGGCTATGCCGAGTTGCAAACCCTGTCGGGAGCTCACGGACGCGAAGTGGCTCGCTGGTTGAAGATAGACCAAGAAGACTATCTCAGACTCAACAGGCTATACCACAACGTCTATTACGACGACATCGCAGCCGAGGTGCAGTTTATGAAAACTTGGTGGGCAGGGCGCCTCAGCCGACTTAATATATTGATTAGCAACGGCTTGACGCATGAATAAAGAGTAAAGGTGTCCAACAAGTTTTTGAAGGACAACCTCTTTTCCTTGAAGTTGTATAACAAGAGCTATGTTAGACAAATTCTTTTTTAACCGATGGCCATAAGCCTCACGTCAAAGATAAGAGTCGAGAAGGGTTTTATAACGCCTGCTCCCTTGGCTCCGTAACCCAAGTTAAATGGAATGACTATCTCCCAGCGCGAGCCTACGGGCATCTCACGCAGGGCGGTGCGCCAGCCGTCTATGAGCTGGTTGAGCTTAAATGTTGCGGGGCGTCCCTGCTGCGTGGAGTCGAAGACTTTGCCGTTTATGAGCCTGCCCGTGTAGTGCACCGTAATCATCGCCTTGGGTGAGGGTTTGTCGCCCTTGCCCTTGGTTATCTCGCGATACATCACACCGTTTAACATCACCTTCACGCCCTCACGCGAGGCATACTCCTCCAAAAACTCTATGTTACGCTCCTTGTAGGCGCTATTCTGATTTGCTCGTGCCATATCTCAGGTATTACTGCTCGCAAATGTAGCAATTTATGGGTAATGTAGCAATTTTTACCAAATTATTCTTATCTTTGTAATATGGCATCGTGGCTCGATAATAACGTGAAATATATCGCCGGTGTTGGCGAGACGAGGGCAAAACTCTTGGAGAAGGAGTTGGGCATACTCTCTGTGGGCGACCTTCTGCGTCACTACCCATTCCGCTACATCGACCGCACGAAGATATATTCAATAGGCGAACTAAACGAAAATATGAATAGCTCGCTGGTACAGTTGCGCGCCCGCATCACAGGCGTAGGCTATGCCGGCACGGGTCGCAAACAGCGTTTCTCAGCCTTTGTAAGCGATGCCACAGGCTCGGCAGAACTCATTTGGTTTCAGGGTATTAAGTGGATAGAGAAGAGCATTGAGGTAGGACGCGAATACCTTATCTTCGGCCGCCCCTCGTTCTTCCGCGGTGAGGTCTCTATGGTGCACCCCGAACTTGACCTTGTGGAGAAGGCTCTGAGCCAGAAGAAGCATAGCGGCATGCAGGGCATCTACCCTTCAACCGAGAAGATAGGCTCAACACTTGGCGCC
Source organism: Alistipes sp. (assembly GCA_045603645.1). Lineage (GTDB taxonomy): Bacteria > Bacteroidota > Bacteroidia > Bacteroidales > Rikenellaceae > Alistipes. The sequence continues at coordinate 17,637 of JAZUMN010000063.1, forward strand.
AGGGGCTTCTACAAAATCATCTGCAACGCCTGGGCTGTCGCCGAACAGCATATCGTTGAGACTATGCCGCAGGCCATCAGGGAGCGCTACTCGCTTATGCCCCTGAAAGAGGCCCTCTACAACATACACTTTCCACAGTCGGCCGAGAAGTTGAAGGCTGCCGAGCGCAGGCTCAAATTCGACGAGTTTCTGGGCGTTCAGCTCTCCATTCAGTCAATGCGCAGCGACCGCCTCTCCAAACATAATGGCTTTATGTTCCCCAAGGTCGGCGAATTGTTTAACACATTTTTTAACGAGAAGATACCCTTTCCGCTTACGGGGGCGCAGAAACGGGTTATCAAGGAGATACGTCAGGACACCATATCGGGCTATCAGATGAACCGCCTGCTGCAAGGCGATGTGGGCAGCGGCAAGACTATGGTTGCACTAATGTCTATGCTGCTATCTGTCGACAACGGCTTCCAGGCCTGTATGATGGCTCCCACCGAGATACTTGCACGCCAGCACTTTGCAACCATCTCACGCCAGACCGAGGGCATGAACCTCAAAGTGGCTATCCTCACAGGTTCCTCTAAGAGCAAGGAGCGCCGCTACGCTCTCGAAGGCATAGCTTCGGGCGAGGTGGATATACTCATTGGTACGCACGCCCTGATTGAGGACAAGGTGCAGTTCTCCAACCTGGGCTATGTCGTCATCGACGAGCAACACCGCTTTGGCGTAGAGCAGAGGGCGCGCCTGTGGACCAAGAATCAACAGCCACCACACATTCTGGTGATGACAGCCACACCTATCCCCCGCACTCTGGCAATGACTCTGTATGGCGATTTGGATGTATCGGTAATAGACGAACTACCCCCGGGCCGTCAGCCCATACGCACATATCACTACACCGATGCTGCACGCCTTAAATTGTGGGGTTTCCTGCGCAAGCAGATAGCCGAGGGCAGGCAGGTTTATGTGGTCTATCCGCTCATCAAGGAGTCAGAGACGATGGACTACAAGGACTTGGAGGATGGCTTTGCATCTATCGTGCGTGACTTCCCCCTGCCCGACTATCGCGTGACGGTGTGCCACGGCAAGATGAAGCCACAAGACAAGGAGGAGTCGATGCGCCAATTCAAGGAGCACGAAGCAGATATATTGGTTGCCACATCGGTCATTGAGGTCGGCGTGGATGTACCCAATGCTACGGTTATGGTCATTGAGTCGGCGGAGCGCCTCGGTCTTTCGCAGCTGCACCAGCTGCGCGGTCGTGTCGGCCGAGGCGGCGGGCAGTCGTTCTGCATCCTGATGTCGGGCGAGAAACTATCACGCGAGGCACGCCAGCGCCTGCAAGCTATGTGCGAGACCACTGACGGCTTCCGCCTGGCGGAACTTGATATGAAGCTGCGCGGTGCGGGCGACATAAACGGCACACAGCAGAGTGGCATGGCATTTGATTTGAGGATTGCCAACCCCACCCTCGATGCCGACCTGCTGCAAACAGCCCGCGAGGCTGCCATATGGATACTCGACGCCGACCCACACCTGCAAAGCCCCCAAAATGCACCCCTCAAAGAGCTCAGAGCCCGCCATGCAGGCAAGCAACGCTTTGATTTCTCGATGATTTCATAATGCAAAAGCAATAAACACTCCCGTCAATCGTTTTTATTATAACTTCAAGAGCATGAAACAACGCATCATAATCATATTGGCACTTCTGCTGGGCTCGGCATTTGCCGCCTCGGCGCAGTTATATGTTCCGGGCGAGACGCTGCACTACCGTATGAGCTACAAGGCCAAGTTCTTCCCCAATACCGAGGTTGCGAAGGTTGTTATGCAGACCTCGGAGGCAACCCTCGACGGTATGCCCGCCTACAAGGTGTACGGCTACGGCGAGACCGCCAAGGCCTTCAACTGGATACTCCCCGTCAAGGATGCCTACACCATCTGGATTGACCCTGCCACGCTGCGCACGCGGCGTTTTGACAGCAACCTGCACGAGGGCGACTACACCTTCCGCAGCACCTACATCTACGATTGGCACAACCTTAATGTGCATACCCGCTGGCAGAGCCGCACGCGACCTGAGCAGTTCAAGACGATGAAAATCAGCGACCGAAGTATGGACCCGCTGTCACTCTATTTCAACCTGCGCACGGTGAAAGACGAGGATATAAAGGAGGGCTTCGCCCGAGATTTGGAGATGGTCCTGGAAGATACGGTGCGCTACCTGAGGTTTCGCTTCGACGGGCGCGAGGTGAAGAGGGTCAGAGGCCTGGGCAAGTTCAACACCCTGCGCTTCCGTTGTAAGATAGCCACCTCGACAGCCACAGCCTTCCGCGACGGCACCGAGTTCGTGGTGTGGATCTCCGACGACAGAAACAAGATTCCGCTCTACATCGAGTCCCCAATCAAGGTAGGCAGCGTATGTGCATATTTATCAGATTATGAAGGTTTACGCTATCCGTTGGATAGTTTTATAAAAAAATAACTATATTTGCAGCGAAAACAGAATTTTACACCTTTGCGAATAATATTTTGCAAGCTAAAACCCTAAGATTATGAGTAACCGGTATAACGAATACGACAACGAGCCTCGTTACGACAACAATAGCGGCAACGAGTACGAATATGAATACGAATACGAAGAGCAGCAAGCCGTAGATAACAAGGCGGTGCGCGGCTACCGCATCGTGATTATGATTCTGGCCGTGATTCTTGTGGCTCTGTCGGTAGTATATTTCAATATGCACCGCGAGCAGCAGGCGGAGTATGCACTCTTGGAGGAGGACCGCACCCGCATCCAGGGCGACCTCGACAGTCTGATTGTCTCATTTGACGACCTGCAAATCAAGAACGACTCAATGGCTGCCAGCCTCGAAGAGGCTAACAAGCTGGTTATGCAGCTCAAAAACGAGCGCCGTCTGAACTACGCCAAGATTCGTGCCTACCAGAAGGAGGTGGGAACACTCAAAACAATTATGCAGAGCTACCTGCGTCAGATTGACTCGCTCAATACGGTAAACAAAAAGCTCTCGAAGGAGAATGTAAATTACAAGAAGCAGATATCTTCCGAGCGTCTGCGTGCCGATATGGCTGAGGAGCGCGCTGTGGAGCTCACCAACAAGGTGCGTGTAGGCTCTGTCATCCGCGTTCGCAGCATCGGTTTGGAGGCCCTCAATGCCAAGAGCAAGCCTATCTCACGAGTTAATAAGGCCGCGCGTCTGCGTGTGAACTGCGTAATCTCGGCCAACGAGCTGGCGGAGCCGGGTAACAAGACCGTATATGTATGTATTACCTCACCTGAGGGCTACCTCATATCAACGCCTAACGCCTCGTCATTTACGTTCGAGGGTGAGCAGAAGCTCTATTCGAGCAGCCGTGAGGTTGATTACAAGGCCACACAAGACCTGCCCGTTGCCATCTACATCGACGGCACCAACTTTACAGCCGGCACCTACAAGGTCGAGATTTACATCGACGGCCGCCTTTCAGGTCAGAACGAGGTCGCTTTGCGATAACATAATAAACATTCAAGATAGGGTCGGGGCACTTCTCCCCGACCTTTTTTGTGCACGCAAAGAATTTGAAAAGCTGGCAACGAAGTAATTAACTGAAAAATTTGAATTTTGAATTTATTTTTCTTACCTTTGCGCCCAAACCCCGAAAGTGTAGGGTCGCGTTTACTAATTATTAACTAAATTTTATAGCAAAATGGCTGTTAAAATTCGTTTGGCACGTCACGGTAAGAAGGGTGCTCCTATCTACCACATCGTTGCCGCAGATAGCAGAGCGCCACGTGATGGTAAGTTTATCGAGAAATTGGGTATCTATAATCCCAACACGAATCCTGCTACAATCGATTTGAAGTTCGACCGAGCTTTGGATTGGTTATTGAAGGGCGCACAACCTACCGACACTTGTCGAGCAATTCTCTCGTACAAGGGCGTATTATACAAGAAGCACCTTTTGGGTGGTGTAGCTAAGGGCGCATTCTCTGAGGCAGACGCTGAGGCTAAGTTCAACAAGTGGCTTGGCGAGAAGGAGAGCAAGATTGCTGCTAAGGTAAGCAAGCTCGCAACAGATGCCAAGAACGCTGAGAAGGCTGCTTTGGCTGCTGTGACAAAGGTTAAGGAGGAGCGTGCTGCTGCCATCGCTGCGAAGGCTGCTGCCGCTGCTGCTGAGGCACAGGCTGCTGAGGCTGAGGCCGAGGCTCCAGCTGAGGAGTCAGCAGAGTAACCTTGTCCGCAAGGCTTCTTTAATTACGGGAGGTTGTCCAACAAGTTTTTGAAGGACAACCTCTTTTCCTTAAAGTTGTATAACAAGAGGGTTTTTAAGGCTTACGAAGTGGCATAATGCGGAGCATACTTGGCGTATGTGAGTAATTATGACACACACCTGACGCAGAAAACACCTTGTTAGGCAGCTTTTTTTGATACTTTTTTTTCAACAACTGAAAACTATGAACGATAACTTTACAGCCGTAGCCCGCATAGGCAAGCTCTTCGGCCAGGCCGACACGGGAGGTGTCTCCGTGACACTCTACACCACCTTTCCCGAAGATTTCGAGCCTCAAAGCGAGCCTCTGTTTGTTGAGATTGGAGGGCTGGCAGTACCTCTCTACTGCGCTAAGTTCGAGCGCCGAGGTGTGTCAGGTGCAAATGTTGAGTTTGACGACTTTGACACGCCACGACGTGTCGAGGAACTCATTGGCAAAGAGCTCTTTATGGAGTTTGACGACGAGCGCGACGAGGACGAGTTCTATATGGAGGACCTCATTGGGTTCAGCGTCTCGGCAGGCAAGTTGCGTGGCGAGATTGTCGATTTCTACGACAGCGAGCACAATCCCCTTTTTGGCATTGACTTCGGCAAGGGCGAGCAGTTAATCCCCGCCGCCGAGGAGTTTATCGCACATATTGATTTTGACAAGCAGCATATCAAGTTGCTGCTACCCGAGGGGCTGTTGGAGTTATAGATTTACGAAAACGATTATACCAAAAGTGTTACCCCGAAGGACAACATCTTTTTATTTTCTCGTTGGAAATTTTTTCTTCTGACCTCGCACACATCTTGCTGCGGGGCGCGAAGAGGCTCCGCCCTTAAAGAAATATGACTTTTGTCGGCGCTTATCATCCTGAGAACGAGCCACATACACCTTTTCGTGAGTGTATGGATTTTCACCTGTATAGAACATCACCGACGACAGGGTCATAGGTGTAGGTGTAAGGTCCTGCACCTGTTCCAGGTCAAAGTGTAACTTACCCAATACCTTATCTGCAAGAGCCTTCATATCTGATTCACAGCACCCTGGATGAGACGAGATGAAGTAAGGGATAAGCTGATAGCGCAAACCCTCTCTGTCACAAATGTTTCTAAAATCACGATTCAGTCGCTCAAACATCTCAAACCCGGGCTTACGCATAAGGCTTAGAACGTGCTCCTCGGTGTGCTCGGGCGCAACCTTCAAGCGACCCGACGTGTGGTGTTTGATTACCGTTTCGAGGTATGGCGAATCATCGAACAAGTCGTAACGTATGCCGCTGCCTATAAAGGCCTTCTTAATGCCCTTCACAGCCCTTATCTTCTCATACAGAGCCAGCAGCGGACGGTGGTCATTACTTAGGTTGGGGCACATCTTGGGGTGCAGGCACGAGGGTCGGCGGCACTTGCGGCAGGCATCCTGATTTCTGCCTCCCATACGATACATATTTGCCGAGGGTGCTCCCACATCCGAGAGGTAGCCCTTGAAGTCGGGCATCTTAGTCACACGCTCCACCTCGGCAAGGATAGAACGCTCGCTGCGCGAGTTGATGAACTTACCCTGATGTGCCGATATGGTGCAGAAGGCACAGCCGCCGAAGCAGCCTCGGTGGATGTTTATCGAGTGCTTAATCATCTCCCACGCAGGAATATCGCCCTTGCCCCGATAGCGTGGGTGTGGAGCTCGCTCGTAAGGGAGGTCAAACGAGTGGTCCAGCTCCTCGGTGGTAAGGGTCGCGTTGGGAGGTGTGACGACAACATACTTATCGCCCACCTGCTCGACCAGCGTGGCCGTGGGCTCCATAACATTGCTCAGCGTCTCCTCCTCGACGAAGTTCTCGCCAAAGGCACGCTTGCTCTGTCGGCACTCCTCAAAAGAGTGCAATATCCTGGTGGTGGCGGGGTCAAGACGCTCGACATAATTTCGGTCAGCAAGAAACGCCACCTGACGTATCTTCCTGAGCAACTTGGCATTATAGCCATTACGCATAGCTCGCGCCACCTGCTGCACCACACGCTCGCCCATACCGTAAATCAAAAGGTCGGCACCACTCTCCACAAGCATCGAAGGGCGAAGGCTATCGCTCCAATAGTTGTAGTGCGTAAGGCGACGCAGTGACGCCTCAATGCCACCCACAACAACGGGAACGTGAGGGTACAAGCGCTTTAATATCTGGCAATAAACCGTGGCAGCATAATCGGGGCGGAAGCCCGCCTTGCCCCCTGCGGTGTAGGCATCGTTGCTGCGCAGGCGTATATTTGCCGTATAGTGGTTTACCATAGAGTCCATAGCTCCTGCCGAGACTCCGAAGAACAGCCTCGGCGCTCCCAGCTTCGTAAAGTCACGCAAGTCGTCACGCCAATTGGGTTGTGGCACAATGGCTACGCGATACCCCTCAGCCTCCAACAGCCTGCCTATGACGGCAGCACCAAAGGCGGGATGGTCAATGTAGGCATCACCCGTGAAGAGGATTACGTCGATGTAATCCCAGCCTAACTGGCGCACCTCCTTTATGGTTGTCGGTAAAAACATTTTCAGACAGATTTATTACTCCTCCTCATCGCCCATATTGCGGGATGCCACATAGGTATCCCACCTGGCGATAACGGTTTTCAAATCGTCGGGCAGTTCGCTCTCGAAGTGCATCTCCTTGCCCGTTGTGGGGTGCTCGAAACCCAGCGAGCGGGCGTGCAATGCCTGTCGGGGCAGCAGCGTGAAGCAGTTTTCAATGAACTGCTTATACTTTGAGAAGGTTGTGCCCTTCAAGATGCGGTCGCCGCCATAGCGGGGGTCGTTGAACAAGGGGTGACCCTGCCACGACATATGTACGCGTATCTGGTGCGTGCGACCCGTCTCCAAGCGGCACTCCACAAGTGTCACATAACCGTAGCGTTTGAGCACCTTGTAATGCGTGACGGCGTGCTTGCCGTCGCTGCCATCGGCAAAGACATACATCTGCAACCTATCCTTGGGACTGCGGCCTATGTTTCCTGTGATGGTGCCCTCATCATCGGGCAAGTTACCCCACACCAGAGCCACATAGCGGCGATGAATCGTATGGTCGAAGAACTGCTTCGCCAGGCGTGCGTGTGCGCGCTCATTCTTTGCCACAACAAGCAATCCCGAGGTATCTTTATCAATGCGATGCACCAATCCTGCGCGCATATCGCCATCCTGGAACAGAGGCAAATCCTTCAAGTGAAACGTAAGAGCATTGACCAACGTGCCGCTATAATTGCCACAGCCCGGATGGACAACCATACCCGCCTGCTTGTTTACAATAAGCAGGTCGTCATCCTCGTAAACGATGTCAAGCGGTATATCCTCAGGGATAATCTCCAACTCACGCTTGGGATAGGGCATAACGAGCGTTATGCGGTCCAGAGGCTTAACCTTATAGCTCGACTTAGCCGCAACGCCATTGACCAGGATATTGCCGCTGTCGGCGGCGGTCTGTATTCTGTTGCGCGAGCAGTGCTCCATCCTGTCGACAAGGAACTTATCGAGTCTGAGCAGCTTCTGACCCTTATCGACCGTGATGGCGAAGTGCTCGTACATCTCCTCATCGGAGCCCTCGACATCCTGCAACTCGTCAGCAAACACCTCCTGCAACTCCTCCTGCAACACTATATCTTTATCTTCCTGCATAGCCTCTCCTACTGAAAAAACTCATCCTCCTCGGTCTCAACGACTTCGGCGGCCTGACCCGCCACCTGCTGCAAGGCCTTTATAGCCTGAGCCTCAACCTCTGCGGCAGCGGCTGCCTGCACCTTCTCCAAAGAGTCTCGCAGAGCCTCCTCCTTCAAGCGCTCCTCCTCCAATTCCAGAGCCGCCTTGTCGGACGCAACACTACACTGTTCAACCTTCTCCTCGTCGAGCGTGAGCCACAAATCAACCTGCGAGCCAAGCGTCGTGAGCGAATTATGCCCCAGCGACTGACGATACACCTTGGCACTCTTCTGAGTGAGGAGGTCTATGCCCTCATCGAAATGTACCGTGCCGACGTTAAGCCCCTGCTCCCACAAACGGCTCTTTGCCGCCTGCAAGCCCTGACCGATAGCCTTGGGGACAATGGCCGTGTTCTTCTCGGGCTGCACACCCACTTTGAGAATTACTCCCGAACCCATCTCTATCTCCACATCGCTCTCCTCGGTGACTTGCTCAACACCCACATACTCGCCCAGCACATAGTTCGTGGCAATATCCTCCTCGTAGATGAGCTTCTCGATACCCAAGCCTGCAACTTCGAGCATATTCTTTGCCTGACGCAACGAGCGGCCTGCCACATAAGGCACCTTGACCATCTTCTCCTTGAAGGAGTTGATTGTAACATACACCTTGCGTCCCGCCTTGACCTCAACACCGCCCTTGGGCAGCTGGTCGAGGACTATGCCGCCCTCATAGGCAGGCACGAAAAGCGAGTCGTTGATGATAATCTCCAACTTAGAGGCCTTGGCCATACGCTGCGCCTGGGAAATCTTCACGCCCGTAAAGTTAGGCACCTGACGATGTGTGCCGTGGCGTGTGATGATGTTCATAAGCAGGCTCGACAGCAACACAATTGCCACAAGCGTAAGGCATATAAGCACCGCATGATAGGCTATGGGCGAGGCTTTTAACTGCTGCCACAGCCCCTTAACAGTACCCTGCTTGGGCTTTTGTATCGGCTTACGCCTTACCACTCTTACTCTTCTTGCGTTATTCTCCATTTTATTCTGCATTCTGTTTCGTGTAGTTTATCTCGTTATAGTGCGTGTCGCGCTCAACAGCACGGAAGCCTGCCCTGTGGACCATATACTGCATCTGGGCAACACTCATCGAGGGACGTTTATCCTCGGCTCCCGCCATTGAGTATATCTTCGTTGAATCGTCTATCGTTCCGTCTATATCGTCGGCACCAAACATAAGCGCCATCTCTGTTATCTGGCGGCCATACATAACCCAATAGGCCTTGATGTGGGGCACATTATCCAGAATAAGCCTGCTCATAGCGAGCGTACGCAGGTCCTCCGTAACGGCCACCTCGCCAATCGAGGACATCGAATTGCCGAAGTTGCGGTATTTCAGCGGTATGAAGGCATTGAAGCCGTGAGTCACATCCTGCAACGCGCGCAGACGCATAAGGTGGTCAATGCGATGCTCCAAGCCCTCAATGTGACCATAAAGCATTGTGGCATTGGTCTTTATACCCAATTCGTGCGCCGTACGATGTACCTCAAACCACTCCCGCGTAGAGCCCTTATCGGGGCATATCTTGGAGCGTATATCCTCATCAAAAATCTCGGCTCCACCACCCGGAATAGCCTCCATACCCGCATCGATGAGGCGTTGCAGACCCTCACGCACCGAGACGCCCGCACGGGAAATCATATACGAGAGTTCGATGGCTGTATATGCCTTAACCGCCACATCAGGCAGCTCGCTCCTGACCATACGGATAAGCTCGCAGTAATAGTCGAGCGAGTGGTCGGGATGCACACCGCCGACGATATGTACCTCGGTGACACCACTGCCCACATAACATCTGACCTGCTCGCGCATCTGCTCCATACTCCACTCCCACGCCTCGCCGCTGCCGCGGGGACGGCGGAACGAGCAGAACTTGCAATTGAATACGCACACATTGGTAGGTTCGAGGTGGAAGTTGCGGTTGTAAAAGACCTTATCGCCACTCACCTCCCGCTTACGCGCCAGCGCAAGCTCAGCCAAACGCCACAGCGGAGCCTCACGCCACAGCACAAGGGCATCCTCGGCAGAGAGCCTCTCGCCCGCCGCCACAGTAGTTGCTATATCTTCCCAGCCTCTCATTACTTTGGCGCTTTTCTGTAAAGGTAAACCGCAATGACGGCAAAGATTATATTAGGCATCCACACAGCCAGCCACACGGGCAGCGCTCCACTCTTGGCAAACTCCTCGAAGACACGGTTGAACATAATGTAGGAGAAGCAGAGCGTAATGCCTATACCTATGTGCAGACCCGTACCTCCACGCACCTTGCGCGAGGAGAGCGACACGCCTATAAGCGTCAGGATAAAAGTCGCCATAGGGTATGAGAAACGTGTATGACGCGCCACCTCGATAATGTTTATGGAGTCGGAGCCCTTCATACGTTGCTGCTCCAAGAAATCGTTCAGCTCGCCAATCTTCATCGTCCTGACAGTCTCGGCAACACGACCCAGCTCCCTCACATCGATATTTATCAGGGTATCCAAATCGCGCAACTGCGTGAACTCCTCACGGCCGTCGGCATCGATGGTGCGTGTGATGTAACGCTGCGCCTTCCAGCGCTTGGTCTTGGGATCAACCTTCACATTCGAGGCTTCAAGCGTCTGCCTTATCTCGGTGCCGTCATAACGCTCCAAGGTAAGGTATGAAGCCGTGTTGTCGTTGTCGAAGCCTCGTACATAGACAAACTCGCCAGGGGTTATCTGGCGGTATATGTGGCGGTCGTACTGCTCGTTTTTGTACTTCTTGAAATAGGTACGCTTAAACTCTACACAATTTACTTGCGATGGGGGAATAATCCACAGATTAAGCGACAGCGACAACAGCATAATAGCAAAAGCACCCAGAAAATATGGCCACATCAGACGGCGGAAACTGACACCACCCGACAGAATGGCGATAATCTCGGTCTGGTAGGCCATCTTCGAGGTAAAGAATATTACCGAGATGAAGGTAAACAGACCACTGAACTGGGTGATGAACTCGGGTACATAGTTCAGATAGTAGTCGAATATAATGGCCGACCAGGGGGCGTGCGACTCGGTGAAGTTATCGACACGCTCGGCATAGTCGAACACCACCAGGATTACCGTGATGAGGGCTATCGAGAAGAGGTAGGTTCCGAGGAACTTACGCAATATGTAGCCGTCGATAATCTTAAAGCCCGGGAATGATATCTTGAATCTCTCTTTCATAGGTTTGTTATAATCGTCTGCCAAGTTTTTCGACCATAATGCCCTTCCACTGAGCATAGTCGCCCGCGATGATGTGCTTGCGCGCCTCACCCACAAGCCACAGGTAGAACGCCACATTATGCAGCGAGGCTATCTGTGCACCCAGCATCTCCTTGCTCACGACAAGGTGGTGGACATAGGCCTTGGTGTAGAGCCTGTCGGCAAAGGTTACGCCATTGGGGTCCAGAGGCGAAAAGTCGTTCTCCCACTTCTTGTTGCGCAGGTTGATAGTTCCCTCCGAGGTGAATATCTGACCGTTGCGGCCATTGCGCGTAGGCATAACACAGTCAAACATATCAACTCCGCGGTCGATGCCCTCCAAAATGTTTATAGGTGTACCCACACCCATCAGGTAGCGGGGCTTATCTTCGGGCAGCACGGCATTCACAACCTCAATCATAGAGTACATAACATCGGTAGGCTCGCCCACAGCCAGGCCTCCTATGGCATAACCATCGGCATCGTACTGCTGCACATTCTCCGCCGCCCTGGCTCGCAAATCGGGGTAGGCACAGCCCTGCACAATGGGGAAAAGCGACTGGTAGTGCCCATACTTAGGTTGCGTCTGATGATAGCGATTGAAGCAGCGCTCCAACCATCGCTCGGTGAGTGCCAACGACTTTGCCGCATAGTCGCGTGGCGCATCGCCCGGAGGGCACTCGTCAAAGGCCATCATAATATCGGCACCTATCGTACGCTCGGTATCTATCACACTCTCGGGCGTGAAGAGATGCTTCGAGCCGTCAATATGAGAGCGAAAATGGCAACCCTCCTCTTTGAGCTTGCGGCACTCCGAGAGTGAAAAAACCTGAAAGCCACCGCTGTCGGTAAGCATAGGTCCCTCCCACGTCGAGAACTTATGCACACCGCCCGCCTGCTCAATGATATCCATTCCGGGGCGTAGGTAGAGGTGGTAGGTGTTGGCCAGAATAATCTGGGCGTGCGCCTCCTCCTTCAAGTCACGATGAAAGATTCCCTTCATCGCCGCAGCCGTACCCACAGGCATAAAGATTGGTGTCTGTATAACACCGTGGTCGGTAACTATCTCTCCGGCACGAGCCTTTGAATTGACTGCTCTATGTTGTAATGTAAATTTCATACTCCTTAATTGTTGCTTGCGCCAAAGCCACATTAGCACATAATACGGACAAAGTTACTATTTTTCTTCGAAAAATCATCAATATATGTAAAATTAATACCATAACAAAGACAAATCTGAGAGTTTAGGCCCTCTATTGCCTAAACCATTGCGCTGTTCGTGTGATACCTATTTTTTGTGGTCGTTCCTCTTTTTTGGCCATTGTGTCGCCGCAAATTCTTTTATTTTGTTTAAATTTGCATTTTGAATAGTAACCGAACAACGAAAAAGAGAATGAAAATAGCAATAATTGGGGCCGGTAATATGGGTGGAGCGATAGCACGAGGTCTTGCTCTCACATGCGATAGTGCCAATATTTTTGTGTCGAATCCTTCACAAGCCAAACTCACCGCGCTTAAAGCGGAATATCCTGTCATAAACACCACAACCTGCAACAACGAGGCTGCACAGAGTGCCGATATAATATTCCTTGCCGTAAAACCGTGGAAGATGGAAGAGGTAATAAACGAACTTAAACCACATCTCGACTATAAAAAACAGATAATTGTTTCGATAGCCGGCGGTGTAGGCAGCGAGGCTCTCGATGGTTGGTTGCAGAGAGAAGGCGAGGCCTTGCCTGCACTCTACATAGTTATCCCAAATACTGCAATTGCATCGCGCGAGGGAGTCACATTCATAAGCGGCAAGCGTACCAATGACGCCATCGACAAGACAATGCTTGCACTCTTTTCACCGCTCGGGTACGCAACAATGGTGGACGAAAAGCTTATCCCCGCCGGCACCTCGCTTGCTTCGTGTGGCATAGCATACGCCTTGCAATATATACGCGCCGCAACTCAGGGTGGCGTACAGCTTGGCTTCTCGGCCGCGGAGGCTCAATCCATTGTTATGCAAACAGTGCGCGGGGCTCTCACCGTTCTTGCTGCCAATGATACAACCCCCGAAATCGAAATCAGCCGCGTGACAACCCCCGGCGGGCTCACTCTAAAAGGGCTTGCAGCTATGGAGAGTGCGGGTTTTTCAGAGAGCGTTGCAAACGGATTACATGCCTCAACAACCAAATGAGAGATTTTATGCAGACAACATACAAACGTATAGCCGTCAAGGTGGGAAGCAACGTTCTCACCCGTAGCGATGGGACACTCGATGTAACACGCGTATCGGCAATAGTTGACGAAATTGCCACCCTGCGCTCAAAAGGCGTGGAGGTAATACTCATATCATCGGGTGCGGTGGCAAGCGGCCGCAGTGAATTGCGCGGCCTTATCACAAAAAACCTTGACACGGTGGGTCAGCGGCAACTCTTCTCGGCAGTGGGACAGGCAAAACTCATAAACCGTTACTACGAGCTCTTTCGTGAACATAACATCCCCGTAGGACAAGTGCTCACAATGAAGGAGAGTTTTGCTACACGTAGTCTTTATCTGAACCAACGCAACTGTATTATGGTGATGCTCGAAAACGGAGTATTGCCCATTGTGAACGAAAATGACACGGTGAGTATCACCGAGCTTATGTTCACCGACAACGATGAACTTTCGGGCATGATAGCCTCAATGGTCGATGCACAGGCTCTCATCATATTGAGCAACATCGATGGCATATACAATGGTGTACCAGGCAGCAAGGGTGTCGAAGTCATACGTCATGTGGAACCAGGGCGGGAACTTGCAGACTATATTCAAGCAACAAAGTCGAGTTTCGGCCGCGGCGGCATGATGACAAAGTGCAACATCGCTCGAAAAGTGGCAGAAGAGGGTATTGCCGTCTATATAGCCAACGGACGTCGCAATGGTATTCTCACATCACTGGTAACAGCTCCCGACAGTGTGGTATGCACCTATTTCGAGCCATCGGTAGGCAACGTATCGCCAATCAAGAAATGGATAGCCCACAGCACGGGATTCGTAAAAGGTACGATATTTCTTAATGAGAAAGCTGTTGCTGCCGTGTGTGGCGACAAGGCCGTAAGCATACTCCCTGTGGGTGTAGTGAAGGCCGAAGGGACATTCTATCGCGACGACCTTGTGCAGGTGGCTGCCCCCGACGGCTCGGTGCTTGGCGTAGGACGTGTGGCCTATGACAGCGACGAGGTAAACAAGGTTGCGGGCAAACACGGCTGCAAGCCTGTTGTGCATTACGATTACTTATACTTAGAATAGGATAACAATGGAGTTTAACGATATTTTCAAGCGTGTGAAAAGTGCCTCAAAAGAGGTGCTTAAATTGAGTGAAGAGGATATAAACAAAGTGTTGTGCGCTGTTGCCGATGCAGCTGTGGAGCATGCACCTGAGATTCTTGTCGCCAACAACGAAGATTTGGCAAAGATGTCTCCCGACGACCCCAAATATGACCGTCTGCGTCTGACAAAAGAGCGTATCGAAGCCATCGCAGACGATATGCGCAAAGTTGCATCACTCCCCTCGCCACTTGGGCGTGTACTGAAAGAGAATACACTCCCCAATGGTCTTCACATATCGCGCGAAAGCGTTCCTTTCGGCGTCATAGGTGTTATATATGAGGCTCGGCCCAACGTAAGCTTTGATGTCTTTGCTCTCTGCTTGAAAGCCGGCAGCGCCTGTGTGCTTAAAGGTGGCAGCGACGCAGAACTATCGAACAAGGCCATCGTAAAGGTTATACGTAATGTCCTTGCAAGTTACGGCATAGATGCACACACCGTGGAACTACTGCCTGTGGAGCGCGAAGCGACAGCAAGTCTGCTTAACGCCCGCGGATATGTTGACCTGCTCATCCCCCGTGGCAGCAGCAACCTCATAAACTATGTACGCGCCAACGCCACAATTCCTGTCATCGAGACAGGGGCCGGCGTATGCCACACCTATTTCGATGCGTCGGGCAACCTCGAAAAGGGAAAGGCTATTGTAAAAAATGCCAAGACTCGCCGTGTGAGCGTATGCAACGCTCTTGACTGCCTGCTTGTAAACGCTGAAAGGTTGGGTGAACTTGCAGCCCTCTGCGCCCCCTTGCAGAGCAGCAACGTAAAGATTTATGCAGACGAAGCCGCATACAACGCACTTGTCGGCAACTACCCTACCGACCTACTCTTCCATGCCACGGTTGATAGCTATGGCACTGAATTTTTAAGTTATGCAATGGCCGTAAAGACAGTCTCTTCGGTCGATGAGGCCATAGCCCACATCTCGGAATACGGGTCGGGGCACAGCGAATGTATAATAGCGGAGGAGGATGTTGCAGTGAATACCTTTACTCTCCTGGTTGACGCCGCATGCGTATATGCCAATGCGCCCACATCATTTACCGACGGTGCGCAATTCGGACTTGGAGCAGAAATTGGCATCAGCACACAAAAACTGCACGCACGCGGTCCTATGGCTCTTGACGAGATTGTTACCTACAAATGGATTATAAAAGGTGACGGACAGGTGCGTGAATAGTACCTACGCATAGTAAATATCCGATAAAGAGGATTTATGTTAATATTTTTTTATCGTTTTACTATGTCGTTTGTCGCGAAAATTGTATTTTTGTCCGACTTTGAATTTAAGACGCACTCAACAACGAGATGGAGCAGGATTTTAGCTATATTATAGACCATTACGGCTGGCAGGGAGTAGCACTCGGCGCAGCGATATTGACGCTGTTGTGCGTGCAGTTGTATTACTATCTGATTGCGTATGGACGCATCAGTTCATACCGCAACTCCCGCCGCAAAAAGAAGCTCTTACAGGAGCCCCCCATATCGGTCGTAGTACCTTTATTCTCAGAAGATTATGCTTACCTTGAAGAGCGACTGCCATACATCTTCGACCAGCAGTACACAGCCACTTACGAGGTGGTTATTGTCTATGTAGGAAACGACTCCGACTTCTACGAGGAGCTCTCGCGACTGAGGCTGCTGCACCCCAACCTGGTGATAACAAAATTCAACTTCAACCCCCGCTTCCCGATTTCAATCAAGCAGGCGATAAATCTTGGAATCAAGTCCTCGCACAACGAGCATATAATAATCTCAACGCCCGACGTAAAGCCTGCATCGGCACACTGGCTGGCGATGATGGGCAAGGCCTTTATGCGAGGCGACATAGTGATTGGTTATTCGGGCATTGAGCCTAAGAAGGGTCTGGGCAACTACCTGATGAGGGTATCAAACCTTCAAATGTCCATATATTGGCTTGCGCAGGCGGTTAATCGCCGCACATACAGAGGCATACGCCACAACTTAGGCTTCACAAAGACGCTTTACTTTGGCGTAAAGGGCTTCTCGCACCTGAGCATGAACATCGGCGAGGATGACCTCTTTGTTCAGCAGATTGCCAAGCGCAACAATGTCAGTGTGGTGATGATTCCCAAGGGCTCGATGATTGAGCGCCCCTGGGGAGGCTTATGTTGGTGGCTGGGACGTCTAAGGCACTATGGCCAGACATGGAAGCTCTACCCCACCTGGACAAACACTGCCATTGAGTGGGATTTGGGTAGTCAGGCGCTGCTCTTTATCACTGCCCTTACGGCGCTGATATTTATGCCGTTGGAGTTTAAGGCGGCGACACTCTTACTGTTGCTGATACGCTACGCTGTCATCACCCTGCGCATAAACTCAATAGCAAAGCGTGTGGGCGAGAGGAATGTAGCGTTGAAGTACTTTATCTTTGACCTGATAAATCCCGTATTGATGCTGTGCCTGGGCATTATAATGCTACGCAAGGATTCAACTGCATGGAAATAGCCGACTACATAATTGCCGACGACAGGCGTCTGGTGGAGCTAAGCCTGCAAGGTGACGACAGAGCTTTCGAATATCTGTTCAACCGTTACAGCGAGGCCATCAAGCGTCTGCTGCTGCACCGCTCGGCATCGGTAGAGGATACCGAGGACATCCTGCAAGAGACCTTCATCAAAGTATATGTAAATCTGCAACGTTACAACACCGACTACACCTTCGGACAGTGGATATACACCATTGCCCGCAACACACACATAGACTTTGAGCGCCGCCGTCAGGACGACCTGTCGATTGACGAGAAGTTCTCGGCACCAGCCGCCAGCACACCTTCGCCCGAAGATAATCTCATCAACAGCCAGCAGCGCAGCCAGATAGAGGACTACATCCACTGCCTGCCCGAACAATACCGCACACTCTTCACGATGCGCTTCCTGGAAGATTACTCCTACGAGGAGATTGCCGAAAAACTGAGCCTGCCGATGGGCACTGTAAAGACACAAATACACCGCGCCCGAGAGCGTATGTGTCGCCTTATACGCAGCGACGAGGAGTAGTATTCACATTTCTGCATAAATATTCCCAATATGCGCAGGCAGTAAAATCACTCTTTTTTACTTCTGTTCTATTTTATGAATAAAATAGCAAGAAGCTGTCTAACAAGGCTACTTTGTCGTTACGCTTGCGCAGACTCGAAAATCCTCATTTACGCCAAGTAAACTGGGGTTTTCGAGTCTGCGGAAGCCTAAAATTAGCTCTTGTTATACAACTTCAAGGAAAAGAGATTGTCCTTCAAAAACTTGTTGGACAACCCCTATTCATTTTAGGAATTCAATGCATATTTACGCCTTTATGGGCAAAAAAAATGCCGTTTTCTTGCATAAATTCAGAATTTTCAATATGTTTGCATTCAAATAGTTGATAGACTGCCATTTGCAAGCCGCCACGATATCATTGATAATAAGCGGGCAGTAAAGCCAAAACCCCTAAATTTGGGGATTGACCGGCACCGCTTGGCAGCATATCTTTGCACAGACCGCTGGATACTATTGCTGAAAACTTAATAAATTATATGCGTATGAAGAACATTACAAAACTCTGCCTTATGATGGTGGTGGCGATATTGAGCATTGCTACACCTTCGTTTGCGCAGCAGAAGTCCTCTTTGATGGGTAGAGTTGTATCTGCCGACTCAAATCAGGCAATAGCCTACGCCCTTGTACACTTCCCAGAGTCGGGATTGCAGGCTATAACCAACTCAGAGGGAGATTTCATCATCAAGCAGATTGCTGCGGGCAAGCATGTGATGCACATCTCGTTCCTGGGCTATGAGAACTTGGAGCAGACTATCGAGTTGAAGGAGGGCAACAACACCCTTAACTTCCAGATGACACCTGCCAACTTCAAGGTTGAAGATGTTGTGGTAACAGCCACGGCGAGCAAGGCCGGCGCAGCCACCTCATCGACAATCTCGCGTACGGCGATGGACCACATACAGTCATCGTCACTTGCCGACGTTATGAGCCTGCTGCCAGGTGCTTCGACACCCGACACCCGCACGCTCACCCTCAGCAAGGCATCAAGCTTCGCCATTCGCGGCGGTTCGAGCTTCGGCACAGCTATCATTATGGATGGCTCGCCAATGTCGAACAACGCCAATTTGCAGTCGCTGGGTGCAGGCAAGATGCCATTTGCGGCTGCCGACGTTCCAGGTGAGGCCGCCATGGCTACGCCTACATCGGGTATCGATATGCGTCAGATTTCAACCGACAACATCGAGTCGGTGGAGGTCATCCGCGGTATCGCCTCGGTTGAGTATGGCGACATCGCTTCGGGTGCCGTTATCGTAAATTCAAAGGCGGGACGTACACCTCTGAACGTGAAGCTGACGATGAACCCCAACCTCTATCAGGTATCGGCCAACCACGGTCTGTTGTTGGGTGCTACGGGCAGCAAGGCAGGAGCGCTGAATTACAGCGCCGACTACTCATACTCGCAGTACCGTCCGACAGAGGGCTACTCTCACTATGAGCGTGTGAATGGCCAGGTGGGCTACACCAACACCATTGGCAAGTGGTACACAAGCTCTACACTGTCGGTGGGTATCTATCGCGACAAGGCTAAGCCAACACCAGGTGACGAGAACGACTTCCGCTACGCCTTGCAGAAGGAGGACCGCTTCCGCTTCAACACCAAGGGTACGCTGTCGATGAACAAGGGCTGGTTCAACAACTTGAAGTATGCCGCATCGTTCACCTTCACCGATAAGGACAGCTACTACGAGGACCAGGCAATCAATGCCAGATCGATGTTCTCTAACTCAAAGACTAATGGTCAGATGACGACAAATGCCGCGGGTGGACAGGTGACATTGGAAGATGGCACCGTCATCACTAACCCCGAAGGCGAGATGGCTATGAGTACACCATACTCATATATGTACAATTACAGCGTGCGCGGCAAGGAGCTTAACACCTACGCTCAAGTTGTAGCCAACTTCGCCGGCACGGCAGGTAATACATCGCACTTTATTAAGGTGGGTGCCGACTTCCGCAACGAGGGTAATGTTGGTGAGGGTAAGATTTTCGGCGGGCAGTCTCTGCGCAGCGCATCCAGCGACCTCTCATCGCAACGCGAGCGTGCTTATGACGACATTCCGTTTATGAACTCGTTGGGTCTGTTTGCCGAGGAGACATTCAACTGGAAGATAGGCAGCCGCAACCTCAACATCGTTGCGGGTGTACGTTATGACAACATCTTCGGCTTTGACGATGTGGTTGCACCTCGTGTAAACCTCTCGTTTGACATCATCCCCGAGCACCTTACAATTCGCGGCGGCTACGGTATCACAGCCAAGGCTCCTACGCTTGAAATGCTACATCCTCAGGATGCATATTTCGACCTTCCAAATGTTGAGGCGACATCAGAGGTTTTGGTTATAACAACACACGCCTTCGATGCCAAGAACAACGACTTGGAGATGGCTACAACGCAGAAATATGAGGTAGGTCTGGACTTCAAGGCCGGCAAGATTGTAGGTCAGATAACAGCCTTCGAGGATAGCAGCGACAATGGATATATGTACAGCACTACCGTAAACTCATTCCAAAGCGTTGATCATATTACATACAACCCCATTGACGGCTCAGCGCCGAAACTGCAAGAGAAGTCTCGCCAGAGGGCTCTGCTTGCATACTCAACACCTACAAATAACTCGGCTTATAAGACTCGCGGTATTGAGGCCTCTATTGACTTCGGCCGTATTGACGCCATCCGCACACGTTTCATCCTGGACGGTTCGTGGACACGCACCGAGAGCTGGAAGAATGGCGTTTCATTCAACCGAGGCAACGGAGGCACCATCTACGATCATATGGGCGTATTTGATTCTCGCGTAAGTTCATATTACGAGAGCCTTGCAACCAACTTGAAAGTTGTACACAACATTCCAAGCATTGGTTTTGTTATCTCGGCAACAGCGAACGTCATCTGGCGCGAGAATGCCTGGACAAAGTACTTCAACGACGAGATTCCTACACATTACATCTCGGTTGAGGATGGTAATGTATATGAGGTGGATAACACCATATTCGATGGTGAGAATTTTACTGACGACTTCAAGATGTTGGACGTAAGATCAAAACTCGACGTGCGTCGTAACATCAAGGATAGCTACAAGTCGCCTGTGTTGTGTATGAATGTGAATGTAACAAAGGAGATTAAGGACTTCCTGCGCATATCATTCTACGCCAACAACGCATTCCGCAGCACCCCACTATGGGAGAGCACAAAGACCCCAGGCTCGTTTACACGTCGTAACGCCCGTGCATTCTTCTTTGGTCTATCGCTCACCGCAACAATTAAATAGTAAAAACTGCAAGAGATATGAAAAGATACATTTATTACATAGCAGCTCTCTTGGCTACGATGGTCACAACATCGTGCGCCGAGATGATGAACGATGCGCGCAAAGCCGAGAAGGTGGAACTTATCGAGGTTGCATATAAGATTGACATTGAGGATCTGACAACTACCGAGGGAGATAAAGTTGCTGCGCCAGCAGATTGGTACAGCAAACTCGAAGTTAAGTTTGTCAATTTCGCCGAGCAGCTTGAAATACCTGCAACACTAAGCAGCGATGGTCTTGCTCAGGCTGAACTCATCCCCGGCATCTACAACATCGTGGTTCGCAGCTCTCAGGAGTACAATGGTGCGAACTACATCCTCAACGGTTTGGCGCAGAACATCGCCTTTACAAAGAGTACGACTGAGGCTGAAATCAATGAGCAGAAGCCCATTTCAATCACACCTTTGATGGGTTCGCCCCTTTGTTTCCGTGAGCTATTCTACTCGGGAGCCTTGGGATGGTATCTCAACGACCAATTTTATGAGGTTTACAACAATAGCGACAAGGTTATGTACCTCGACCACTTGTGTTTAGCCCTTTTGGAGCCTGAGTTCCCAACAACCATACTCCCCGAGTGGCCCGCTGAGGATGGTGATGGATATGTATATTCCTCAGTACTGTGGCAGATTCAGGGCGATGGTGACGACTACCCATTGCAGCCAGGCGAATCGGTTGTCTTTGTTCAGGAGGCCGCAGACCACATCAAAGTATCGGAGGGTGGTTCGGTTATAAACTCGCTCGCAAGCGCTGACTTCGAGTGCTGGTCAGGTAACCCACAACGTATAAACCCCAACGTTCCGGATATCCCTTACGTATTCTGGGTGAGCGTCAATAGTTTTATGTGGATGACATCGGTTGATGGCTCTGCCTTCGCACTTTATCAGCCAGGTAAGAATTTGGAGTTTGGCTCAGACTACTGGAAAGAGGGTGTTACCACTTCGGCTAAGGTTGGTGGCAACGGTCAGCAGTATGCACGTCTTCCTATCAAGGATATTCTGGATGCTGTGGAGTGTATCCCAACGCCTAACGACCTTGATATGAAACGTGTTCCAGGCATCCTGGATTCTGGCGCAGCCTCTGCAAATGGATACTTTGAGGGCAAGAGCGTAGCGCGTAAGATTGACAGCTACCGCGAGGATGGCTCGCCTATCTTCCAGGATACAAATAATTCGACCGCCGACTTTGAGGTATGTGATGCAGCTGTGATTCGTCGTCACAACGTAAAACAGCCTTCATGGAGCATCAGGCAGACAGAGTAGTTTAACCGAAAAAGACAAATGATTATGAGAAACATAAATAAATTCACCTCTTTTGCTCTTGCCCTGACGCTCCTCTCAACCGTAGCAGTAGCGCAGCAGGAGGGCAGTTCATTGCAGAGCATAGAGCGTAAAAAGATGGAGAGCCTCTGGTTCTCGAACACCGACAACGCAGCGGGTGCACAGCTCGACCAGATGGGTCACTACGCTCAGCTGGGCATCAACTACAACCAGGTGGAGGGTAACTTCAAACGCACACAACTCGGAGCCGACAACAACGGCTACGGCTTCTCAACAGATGGCGGTGGCGTGATGGAGCACCTCAAAGGTATGTTCCTGTGGGGATACTTCGACTACTCACGCGAGAAGGTGCGTGATGCAGCCTTCAACGCCTCACTTATAGACCCCTTGCGTGGCACACCATTTTACATTGCCGACCAGAACCTTAGCAACTGGATTAACCAGAGCTACAAGCTCGGAATGAAGGGTGCAACACCCCTGCTGGGCAACCATTGGATTATAGGCCTAGGACTGGATTATGAGAATGCGCAGGGTGCAAAGCAGATAGACCCACGCCCCAATGTGCAGATGTCGAAATTTGTCGTGACACCATCGCTGGTATTCAAGGCCGGCAAGCACTCTGTGGGTGCCAACTTCCAATACTACTCACGGCGCGAGGACGGTACGGCGTCGAACTCGGTGAGCATCAACACCCAGCCCGTATGGGAGGTTGTAGCACCCGGATTCTTCAACGCAGGTGAGATTGGTAGCGGCACGCTCTCGGGCTTGCGCGACTACAATGCCAACTCACTCGGCGGAGGTGTGCAGTACTCGTTTGGTGGCGAGAAGCTGTCGCTGCTGCTGGCGGCTAAGTATGCCTTCACGGTGGAGGATGTGAACAACAACTACACACAGCCCAAAATCATAGGCTCTACCAAGGAGAATGTGTGGGATGTGGCAGCTAACTTGAAGTGGAACATCGACCAGAGTAACTCTCTCCTTGCCAAGGCTCAGTATTACGACCGCAGCATTGACGGCATTGAGTATGTTCAGGTGTGGGACAACTCACACGAGGTGTCGCAGTGGATTGTAATGTCGAGTAGCGTACGCTCGAACTTCTCTACCGAGCAGATTAACGCAAACATCGACTATATGAACGCCGACGACACGAATGCCTACAAATGGTTGGCAGGCGTAGATGTAAACTACGAGAAGCTGGAGGATGTGTATTACCTGCCTCTGAGTGAGCAGAAGGTTGAGAACCTGAATGTTACGCTCAAAATGAAGAAGAACTTCGAGTTTGGCAAGAATATGATTCTGGTGGGTGTCAATGGAGGCATTAAGCAAAACCTCGACGGCTCACGCACCTACACAGGCATTCACGCCGAGTCGATGATTTATACCGATATGGTGCTTCGTGACTTCCACTACCTGCTCAGCGACGCCTACTCACTGGGTGCAGAGTTTAGCTACACACGCAAGGGCATCATCGGCGATAACTCGTCACTCTTCGTGCAGGCGACGGTAAACCACCACAAGGCTACGAAGTGGAATCCCGGAAATGTCAATGTAGTGCCTTATCCATTCGGCGACCGCACATGGGTAATGGTGAAGGCCGGTTTGACATTCTAAGTATTTGAAAAACAACCATCTAAAAGCAACCCTCTTTGCGAGGGTTGCTTTTAGATGTAGATAAAGTAGTACTATTATGAAATTAACACACAAATTTTTAATAACAGCGGCTATCAGCCTGTCTGCCATATCGTTGGCACAGGCCAAACATATTGAGAAGCCCGCGACGACTGCCGATTCGTCGTTTGCTGTTATTGTCGATGACGGCACTTTCGAGAAGTGTCGTGCAGAGCTCCTGCTCTACAAGCAGACCTTGGAGAGCGAGGGGTTGCCTACATTTATCGTGGCAGACGACTGGGCTACGCCCGAACAGGTGCGTGCCGAGCTTATTGCCCTGCACAAGGAGCACAAGATTGAGGGTTGCGTATTGGTTGGCGACATCCCTGTTCCTATGCTGTTGCGTGCCCAGCACCTCACATCGGCATTTAAGATGGACGAGCGCAAGAATCCTATCGTGGATTGCACTATACCTTCGGACCGTTACTACGATGACTTCGACCTGGTGTTCGACCGCTTGGAGGAGCACCCCGCACAGGGTCTGCTGCACTTCTTCGCCATGAGCCCCACATCGCCTCAATATATCGAGTGCGACATCTACTCTGCCCGCATCAAGCCTCAGCAGAGCAATGGAGAGGGCTACAAGCAGGTGGCGGCATACCTGAAAAAGGCAGTAGCCGAGCATAAGTCAAAGAATGAGTTTGACCAGTTTGTATCATACACAGGTGACGGCTCACACTCCAACTCGCTTGTTGCGTGGCGAAGTGAGCAGCAGATTATAAACGAGCAGTTTGGCGACCGCTTTATGAGGAGCAACAACGCACGTTTTATGCGATACAGCATGGAGCCTCACACCAAGTACGACTGCATCAGAGAGTTGCGCCGTGACGACCTTGACTTTATGCTTTTCCACCAGCACGGCGACTACTTCCGCATGTACATCTCGGGCGACCCACACACTCGCAATCTGAACGAGCATATAGAGCTTATGGAGAACCGCCTGCGCGTCGCCTACCGCCGCAGCCCCGAAACGGCACAGAAGCTGGCAGAAAAGTGGGGGCTGGACTCGGTTAGATGGTACACCAACGCCAATGATGCCGCTATGATTGAGAAGGACTCGCTGCTCGACCTGCACACAGGCATCATCTTGGAGGATGTAAATGAGATACGCCCAAATGCCCGCATGGTATTCTTCGATGCCTGCTACAACGGCGACTTCCGCAATGGCGACTACATAGCCGGCAAGTTCATCTTCGCCCAGGGCAAGACCGTTATCAGCTGGGCAAACAGTGTGAATGTGTTGCAGGACAAGACATCTTACGACCTGATGGGTCTGCTGGGCTACGGCGCACGCATAGGCACATGGGCAAAGCACATAAACATCCTCGAATCGCACATCCACGGCGACCCCACAATCTCCTTCTACCACCCCAAGGCTAAGGAGTACAACATAAGCCGCAACGCCCTGAACAGCGACCCCGAGTATTGGGTTAAGCAGCTCTCGCACGAGTTGCCCGATATGCAGTGTCTGGCTATGTCCCGTCTGGTGGAGCTCGACTACAAAGGCGCATCGGATATGCTGGTTAAGATGTATATGCAGTCACCATACGCCGTGGTGCGTGGTACAGCGATGCGTCTGTCGGAGCGTCTGGGAGGCGAGAACTTCAAGAAGATTCTTATGAAGGCGTGGAGCGACGAGTATGAGTTCATACGCCGCATAGCGGTGACGCGTATGGGTCAGGTGGGCGACGAGGATTTCATACCTCTGCTTGTTGAGTCATTTATAAAGGACAACAACTCGGCTCGCGTAATATTCCAGACATCGTTTGCCCTGGCATGTTTCGACCGTGATAAGGTGCTTGCCGCCATTGAGAAGCGCTTTGAGAATGCCTCATTCCACAATGCCAAGAGATATAAAGAGGATATATTGCGTTATGTAGATACACGCTCCACACCCGAGGGTCAGCCTTCGGCTATCTTGAAGTTTACGCGCGACGGCGAGCCTCGCTGGCGTCCATTCTACATATCGGCACTCAAAAACCACCCCTATCATCAGTTTACCGACCTCTTCTGCGAGATTCTGGCAGACGAGACTGAGACGGAGAAGATTCGCGTGCTGATGGCCGAGTCGCTGGCCTGGTTTAACCTCTCGGTTAAGAAGGAGCAGATTGCTGCAACCTGCAAGCAGCTGCTCGACAAGGGCGGTATGTCGGAGGAACTTACCCGCGAAGTAACACGCGCCTACGCGCGATTAACATCTAAAAAGTAGAGGCTATGAGAAAGATACTTTTTACTGTCACACTCTCAATTGTGACTCTCATTGTTTCGGCTGCCGAGCTCAGCATCGTAAAGCCTGCGCACAAGCAGCCCACATCGTTT
This sequence comes from Alistipes sp., assembly GCA_045603645.1. Lineage (GTDB taxonomy): Bacteria > Bacteroidota > Bacteroidia > Bacteroidales > Rikenellaceae > Alistipes. Next base: position 43,809 of record JAZUMN010000063.1, read on the forward strand.
GCTATTGTCACAGACAACACAACACTCAACAACTGCCGCGCTGAGGTGGAGGCCTACCGCCAGGCATTGGAGGGCGATGGTCTGGCTACATACATCATCTCGGCCGACTGGGACTCTCCCGAGGCTGTGCGCGAGCAGCTGAAAGCACTCCACAAGAAGAATCTGAAACGTATGCCTTTGGAGGGCGTTGTATTCATTGGCGACGTGCCCTATGTGAGCGTGCAGAACGCACAGCACATGACCACAGCCTTCAAGATGAATGAGGAGCGCTTCCCCATTGAGGAGACTGCCGTAACATCGGACCGTTTTTATGACGACCTGAACCTTGAATTTGAGTTTATAAAGCGCGACTCTGTGAACAGGTTGCGCCACTACTACAAGCTCAAAGAGAGCTCTCCCCAGAGCCTCAACCCCACATTCTACTCGGGTCGTATAATCTACCCCGAGCAGATGGGTGGCGACAAGTATGAGGCCATAAAGGCTTACCTCAGCAAGGTCGTTAAGGAGCGTCAGCGCAACGAGTCTATTGACCACGTTGTGACCTATGCCGGTGCTGCTTACAACTCCGACTGCCTGGTGGCATGGATGGACGAACGAATAGCCATCGACGAGATGTTCCCACAGCACACCGCCGCAAACGACGTTGCAGCACTCACCCAACTCAACTTCCGTATGCGCAACGCCAAGGAGCAGCTCTTTGACCAGATTGAGCGCGAGGAGGTTGACCTGATGATTTTCAACGAGCACGGCTCGCCCGACAAGCAGCACCTCGATGGCGAGGATCCTGTGAAAGGTTACGACCGCCGTGCCAAGGCGTTGCGTGACGAGGTGTATTACTACCTGCGTCGCGAGCAGCGCAAGAAGGATGGCGACGTAGCAGGAGCCAAGGAGTACTTCAAGGAGAAGTATGGCCTTACGGATAAGTTCTTCGAGGCTTTCGACAACCCTGTAAAGGAGGAGAAGAAGAATGAAGATGATCTGGTATTGGAGGAGATTAACTCTCTGCGCCCTATGCCTCGATTTGTGATTTTCAACGCCTGCTACAACGGCTCATTCCACCAGAAGGGTTATGTTGCGGGTAGCTACATCTTTGGCAAAGGCCGCACGGTGGTAGCACAGGGTAACACGGTAAACGTGTTGCAGGACCGCTGGACATACGAGATGCTCGGTCTGCTGTCGAGTGGTGTGCGTGTAGGTCAGTACAACCGTATGATTGCCACCTTGGAGGGTCATATCATCGGCGACCCTGCGTTCCGCTTTGCCACAAGCAAGGAGAGCTCACTGCGTCAGGATATGCTTTCACGCAACATCAGTGGCCGCAAAGCTAAGGCTGATGATGTAGCATACTGGACAGCTCTTGTGCAGGCTCCCAATGCCGATGTGCAGAGCCTGGCGCTGCGCACCCTTGCCGATGCAGGGTTAATGCCCGCAGCTGCGTTGCTGGAAAAATACCGCACCTGCAACTACGCCACAACGCGTATGGAGTGCTTGAAGCTGCTCTCTCGCTTCGGTGGCGCCTGCCCCGAGTTTGTGACGGCTGTTGGCGAGGCTTTGTACGACAGTTATGAGGTTGTACGTCGCAATGCGGCACGCTACGCCTCGATGATTGGCGACAAGGCTCTGCTGGATGAGTGTGCCGACGTGATGATTAACCGCCCCGAGAGCCAGCGCGTGACCTTCACGCTGAATAATATGTGGCAGGTGATGCCCGAGAAGGATGTCGAGGAGGCTTTGGAGGCTGCAATAGCCAAGACAGGCTACCCTGCAAAGGAGTATTTCAATGCCCTGCGCAAGCGCATAGCCCGTATGCAGCAGATGAAGGCTGAGGATACGGAGGGGGCTCTTGACAAGGAGTCAAAACCCAACAAGAGAGTAGGTGCCATCCGTGGCTTCCGCAACTCTACATACCACGACCAGATACCACAGATGGTGGCTGTTGTGGCCGACGGGAACGAGCCTGTGGAGGTGCGCATTGCTGCTGCCGAGGCTCTGGGCTGGTTTAACCTCTCGCTGCGCAAACAGGAGATTATTGATGGTCTGAGTGCCATACGCACCACTGACCCTAAACTTAAAAAGGAGATTGAGCAGACACTCAACCGACTGAGGTAACAGACTACCCAAACATAAACAGAGAGAGGTTGTCCAACAAGTTTTTGAAGGACAACCTATTTTTCTTTAATTTGTATAACAAGGTGTTAATCGTCTATATCCACCAGATTAAACTTCTTGTCAAAGGTGAGTTCCAGGCGGTTCGAGAGTGAAACCTCGTAATCACGACGGTCGCGGTCGATTTTCATAATCTTCACGCCGGGGTAGTGCTTCTCGACATAAGCCTTAATCTGCTGTGGAATGATGCCCGCAGGCACAGCGTAGGCCTTGCAATCCACATTTTCCCACTCGCCTGCACCATCGAACTCGATTTTTGTGCCATCGGCAAGCATAACCTCGTATTCCTTATACACAAACTCATCATCGAGCTTTGCAAACGACACCTCCGCTTCGGGGAAATAGTTCTTCAAGAAAGTCTGAGCCGCCGCTGGCAACTCCTCTACCTTTACGGGGCGGTCAGCCTTAGCGCACGCCACACCCAACGTAAGCAGCAATACTGCAAATGTTGAAACAATTCTCTTCATAATCTTTCTTTTTTAGTTAAACAAAATTTATCTTCCTCTCACAAAGATTATGCTCAATTAGGTGTTTTTCTTATAATAATTGCGTTGTCGTATAGCTTCTATACCTCTTAATTTTTATCAAAGGCAGACAGTAGTTCGTCGAGCTTCTCCATAGGGTCACGATACCACTGCTTCATATAGGCGACTTCGCCCTCCACGTCGCCATAGTTGCCCGTATAGTGCACCCAGCCGTTTGTCCCCGCTGCCGCATCCTTGGTCTCCTCGGCACGCCAGCGCTTAATCTCACGGTCACGGGCACCGGTGGATATTTGCAGGTCGGCATAGTAATCTACCAGAGCATCAAACTTCGTAGGCTCCAACTGATTGTACTTCAACTCCTCCCAGCGGTCATATATCTTCTGCTGCAAACCCTCGACGTCGCAATCTATGATGCGCTTGAAAAGCCTGAAATGCTTGCTTGGATTATCCGACGAGCCATAAAGCCAGCCATTGTTTGCCGACCTCTTCACACGATTCCAGTCGCGGCCAAGCACACCATCCAAATCCCACAGACCGTGCATCATCTTATGCGACTCGTTCACATTGCGTAAAATCCAGAACGTATTACGGCCCGCATTGTCATATCCCATAATCAGGTTAAGGAATATAAATGTGTCAATGACCGTGCTCTCGGCTACACGCTCGGCAAATTGCGCGCTAAACTCCTCATTGCTGGTCTTACTGACGAACTCAATAAACTCGGCCATATAGTTAAAGTTTGGAGCCATACCATCGTCTGCATCGGGGTACTCCTGCTCTATTTCGGCAGAGTTCCAGAAGTAGTCATCATTGCTTGGCGTGCGGTAACCCAGCAGATAGCAGGCATCTGTCCAGCCCTTTGCCTTGTAGATATAACCACCCTGCTGTTCGATTTGATACTGCTTACGGTCAATGCGGTCACTGAGAACAAACAAACCCATATACTTGCCATTGATAAGCACCTCAACATAGTGACCTCGCGTGCCACTCATAGCCTTGGGCTTCTCGGCAACATAGTAAGGGCGATTGAAAGTGTTCCACAAATCAAAGCATACGCGGTTACGCATACGCGCCATATCAAGATACATAGCATCCAATATCCACGAGTTATCGTTGCGGATACCCAGCAGCTTGGCCTCAACCTTGTTCCCTGTTGCGTCTTTAAGTTTGAAGTTATAAGGCTTCTTTGGATAACGCAACGCTCCTGCGCCACGGAACTCTATGCCCGCCTTACACTCGTAATAGACAAGATTCTTA
>JAZUMN010000064.1:0-10589 GCA_045603645.1 Alistipes sp.
AATGCTCATTTACGCCGAGTAAACTGCGCTTTTTCATCCTGCGAGCAGCTTCAAAATAGCTCTTGTTATACAAATTCAAGGAAAAGAGGTTGTCCTTCAAAAACTTGTTGGACAACCTCGTTATTTTGGTGTTATTACCTATTCTTACTTGTTAAAGTATAGCAGCTCGGCTGTGCCTATCAAGCCCGAGGCGGGTAATGCGCTCGAAGCGTTGTAGGGGTTGGTCGTGAGCCATATCTTGCGCTCCTTGGCGGGCAGCTGCATATCTCCCACGATGCGGTTTACCCATTTGTTTACAACCTCCACGCGCAGCGTGTTCTCGCCCTTCTTCAAGTGCTTGCTGATATCGACCTGATAAGGCTCGCACCACACACCACCGGCATACTCATCATTAACATACACCTTTGCCATACATTCCACACGCTCGAAGTCGAGCACCGTGCGTGAGGCGGGCTCGGCGGTGAATGTGGTGGTGTAGTTCATCGTGCCGGAGAAGTAACGAAGCTCCTTGTTCTCGCTCAGCGATAAGTCGGTGAGCTTGTCGAGCGTTACACCCTTGGGTGACGACAACTTGCCCTCGAAGGTCACCTCCCAGGGGGCTGTGAGCTCGGCTGTGGCAGTAGCTACGGGGTTGTTTGATGTGAATGTAGGCTTTCGTGTGTTTTTACTAAATACTACAAAACCGCTACCCAGCGACTCAAAGTGCAGTGGCAACTTTATACCTCCCTCCACAACCTCATACTCGGGCAGGGCGCGTATCGAGCCATCCAGTGCATCCCAGAACTCTGGACGCAATCCGCTCTCAACACGGAATGTTGGCGCTACATCTATTGGGGTCAAAGACTGATTTGTGAGGAAGAATATCTCGCTATCCTTTGTTGAGCGGTGGTTGTAAAGCAGTGGCTCTGCTGGTGCGATGGCACAGTCGGGCACCAGACCTATCTCGGCAAACACCTCATCGAGCGTGTAGCCGTTAAATACGCGACCCTTGCCGTAGTTATTTACGCCACGCTTGTCGAAGCTCTTGCCCCACAATTCGCGTGCGAGTCTCTCCACCTCCTTATCCGCCTTGGGGTAGTCTTTCATACTTGGCGAGTAGATAGGGGGTGTGCCGAGGATTGTAGCACCGTCACTTACCATTTGCTTGATTTTAGCGAGCAGTTCGGGACGCATATTGTCGGTTGGAGGCAACACCAAAACGCGGTATGTTGTGCCGTGTGGCAGTGTGATGTTACCCTTTGCTACGTCGGCACCCGACATCAGTACCTCAGCATTTATGTAGTCAAACTGATAACCCTTGGGCAGCGCAGGGTGCTGCAAGCCTGTCATCTTCGGAGCATCCTCGCCTATGAGGTAGGCTACATCGGCAATGTTTAAGCCGCGTTGGAGCATATAGTTGCATCGTTTGAGGTACGAAGAGAATAGGTCGAAGTGAGGGAACCAGCTGTTGTGCGAGTCGAACTCATTGCCAAACCACGCATTTATGCCAGGGTAGCGGTTTGTGTATGCCTGCTGTATGAAGAGGTGCAGCAACGTAGCGTTGATACCCTCCGAGAAGAAACGGTCGGTACGCTGCTTCATATCCTTTGGCACGCGTGAGTAGGCCGGGCCACCCGATGTGTTAGACTCCGCCCATATCTTGCGCTTGCCGTAGATGTGTCCGCACGATGAGGCTGCACGATTCTCTATGTCGCCCAAATCTCCAACGCTCCAAAACTCTCCGCCAATCTCGTCCGACTGACCTCCGTATTGCAGGAACTCGCCGGGGAAGCCCCAGTGACCATAATTTTCGAGCCATGTTGTGAGTCCGTGAGCGTTGCATATCTCCTTCAAACCGCCAACATACTCATACGCTACGCGGTCGGCAACCAGGCGGCGCAAATCCCACAGAAAGCGGTCGCTCAGGTCGTTGTTACCCACCGTATAGCCGTAGTAAGCAGGCAGGTAGGGCAGCATAGAGTATCCGTAGGTGGCCTCAAACTCGGCAATCATATCGTCTGTGAAGTTCTGACCGCCGGTTTCGTAACTATCCTGCACGACAACCTTGAATGTGGTGCGGTCCTTCTCGGGTATGCGGCGCAGAATTTCGCCTATGTATGCCTCAAAGTGACGTTGCGTGTGTCGGCGGCTCAGCTTATCCACCTCCAAGCCCGTAGCCTCGGGTGTTGCGGGGGAGTTCCTTACGCCCGTAGGGGTCATACCCGTATGCAGCACTACCCATTCGCCTTCGGGGGCATTCCACCTGAGGGTGCCGTTAGTTACTTTGTCGGTGATATCTATAACCTTAGCGGGGTCTATGGCGTAGTTGCTGTCGTCAAGTGCTGGCTGTCTCTCCCACATATAGTGATCCCAGTAGGGCAGAGGTGTCTGGCACATCTTCGCAAGGCTCTTCTCGGCATAGTTGGCTATGCGTGCCGTTGGCGATAGTGTTAGTCGCTCAATACCACCAGGCCTGCGTGTGGGCTCCATCGTGAGGCGGAACTCCTTTGCTGTGGTGGCTTCAAACGAGAGCACGACAGGTGCAAAAGGTGTAAAGCCAACATTCAGACCAGCGTTTGAGCGGTCAATATGCTGCGATGCTATGCGCTGACACTTGCCCTCAACGAGAGCATCGAGGTGTACTGTTGCCGCCATAGGCTTGCGTGAGATGTGCACCGTGAGTGAGCGCACGGTGGTCTCGGCGGGGAATTTTATGTCAATCGTATTTGTCTGATGAGGCTTCAACGAAGAGTTGTTGGCAGGCGAGATTGTAGCCCCCTCGGCCACAGCGTAGCCTTTTGGTGCGGGGTAGGCTATTGTGCGGACGTGCTGGAATGGCTTGGCAGGTGTTGCGAGCTGCACGCTAACCTCGCCACCGCCTTTGACGAGATGCTCTGATGCTGCAAGGTAACGCATAGCCTCCTCGGGCTTCACCCAGGGGCCTCCCGACTGGCTCCAACCCGGTGAGTTGAAAATACCTATCTCAATATCGAGTCCCGCGGCGGTTTTGAGTGCTGTGTGCAGCACCTCCCACCACTCGTCGCTGAATATCTTTACGCTCTTGTCGGTGTAGAGCCTTCCCTGGCCGATGTCGCCGATGAAGGCGCGGTTGATGCCCGCCTGCTTCATAGCGTGCAGGTCGGCAATAACGCCTTCTTTGGAGATGTTCCCCGAAATCCAATACCAATATACGGCAGTCTGCACCTCCTTGGGAGGGTTTCGGAAATCACGCTTCATATTTGGCGAAGAACTGACGCCGAGAGTTATCACAAGACTCAGGAAAACGATTTTAGCAAGATGTTTCATCACTTATAAATTAAAAAAATGTTTGTTGATAACGCAAATATACAATTTTATTTCAAGAAGTACAACACCCTCCACTCTCATCCCGCCTCAATAAAAACGGAAAGAGGTTGCCCTTCAAAATTGTTGGACACCCCCTTTTGGTATATCTATCAGTATGTTACTTCGCGTAGCTTACCGAGCGGGTCTCGCGGATGACGGTAATCTTCACCTGTCCGGGGTAGGTCATCTCATCCTGAATCTTCTTTGCTATGTCGTGTGATAACGACTCTGACTCCTGGTCTGAGAGCTTGTCGGCACCTACGATTACGCGCAGCTCGCGACCTGCCTGGATGGCATAGGTCTTAACAACACCCGGATAAGAGAGTGCTATGTCCTCCATCTCCTTCAAGCGTCTGATGTATGACTCCACAACCTCGCGGCGTGCGCCTGGACGTGCGCCTGAGATGGCATCACATACCTGAATAATAGGAGCTATCATCGATGTCATCTCTGTTTCGTCGTGGTGTGCACCTATGGCGTTGCATACATCGGCCTTCTCCTTGTACTTCTCGGCAAGCTTCATACCGATGATTGCGTGTGGCAACTCTGGCTCATCGTCGGGCACCTTACCGATATCGTGCAGCAGACCTGCGCGGCGTGCCGACTTAGGGTTAAGACCCAACTCGGCGGCCATGATACCTGCCAGGTTAGCCGTCTCGCGTGCGTGCTGCAAGAGGTTCTGTCCGTATGATGAGCGGTACTTCATCTTACCAATCAGACGAATGAGCTCGGGGTGCAGGCCGTGGATACCCAGGTCGATGGCTGTGCGCTTACCTACCTCGACAATCTCCTCCTCAATCTGCTTCTTGACCTTCGCTACAACCTCCTCGATGCGTGCAGGGTGGATACGGCCGTCGGTCACAAGCTGGTGCAGAGCCAGGCGGGCAATCTCACGACGTACGGGGTCGAAGCCGCTGAGGATGATAGCCTCGGGGGTGTCGTCCACGATAATCTCGATGCCTGTGGCAGCCTCCAAGGCGCGTATGTTACGACCCTCACGGCCGATGATGCGACCCTTGACTTCGTCGCTGTCGATGTTGAACACCGTAACGGCATTCTCTATGGCTGTCTCGGTGGCTACACGCTGTATAGAGGCTACGATGATTCGCTTGGCCTCCTTGGTGGCGGTGAGCTTGGCCTCCTCGATGGTCTCGTTGATGTATGAGTCTGCCTCGGTCTTTGCCTCAGCCTTCATATTCTCGATTAAGATGTTCTTGGCATCCTCGGCGCTCATGCCCGAAATCTGCTCCAAGCGTACGTTCTGCTCCTTGATGATGCCGGCAAGCTCCTCCTTCTTGGCGCTCAGGCTGTTAATCTGGCTGTCCATCTGAGCCTTCAAGCGGTCGTTCTCCTTAATCTTGTTTTCAAGGTCGCGCTGCTGGTTCTGCAAGTTGTTTTCCAGCTGCTTGGCGCGCTGCTCCGCCTGTGCAAGCTCCTGGTTGCGGCGGTTTACGTTGCGGTCGTGCTCACTTTTGAGCTGGATGAACTTCTCCTTAGCTTGGAGAATCTTCTCCTTCTTAATCATCTCTCCTTCAGCCTCAGCCTCTTTGAGTGCTGCGGCGCGCTGCTTGCGTATCGAAGTCTTGGTGACGTAGGTAGTTATTATTGCATAAATACATACTCCCACTACTGCCGACGCTATCGCTGTGATAATGTAATATGTCATCGTTTATAAATTTAGTATGTTAATAAAAAGTTTCTTGTTATCAATAAAAAACCGCATAGCGTTTCCTTTTCTTGTTTGACGAATCTGCCGATAAGTCAAGGTGTGGGGCTCCGGAGTTCGCAACCTTCCAATGGTGCCGCAATACCCGTTGTGGGCTTGGCAGCACACTCCGTGCGAAGTTAAGGCCTGATTTTGAGAAACCGAGAGTTTACCCAATGTAATAAGTGTTCAGTTTCGCAAAGCTATAAGGAAATCTATGCGGGTAGATTTTTTATGTAAAGAACGTTGATTGCGCTGCGACGAAGTCTGCGACCCCCCCCCTGCAATCGGTTATTTCTTGGTTTGTTTCGCTGGTTTGGCAATTCTGTTAAGATGCTTATCCAGGCGCTGTGAGAGTGCATCCAAAGCCTCCAAGTCCTCGCTTCCCAATTCGTTCTGCTTGGTTATGGTTATGTTGTTGATGCTCAGTTGCAGAGCTGTGATTGCCAGGCAATCTTGCAGACTGAAACTCTCTCCAAATACATTTTGCAACTTGACAATGGTTGCGTTCACCTCACGCTCCGCCAGACGATAAATCTCCTCTTTATCGCTGTCGATATTCATCTGGTAGGGCTTGCCTCCTACTTTGAGGTGTATCTTTTGTTTTGCCATTGTCCTCTGTTATGCTTGCTTTGTCAGCAGTGCTATGCACTTATCAACCTCCCGCAATAATTGGTTGATGCGTGCACGCGATTTTGTTTTATCAGCCGTATTTCCACTCAAACCCTCTGCCAGGCGCAGACGCTGAATCTCTGCCCTTAGCGTTGCAATCTCCTCTTGCTGTTTATGTGTTTGCGCTTTCAGCGTATCACGCTCCGACAGCAGCGCAGCGAGGTCCTGTTCAAGTTTTTCATTTTGAGCAATGACCCTTTCGGCTTGCGCCTGAATGTGAGCAATGATACTTTTACACGCCATAAAAACTAATTCTATACTTTTTGACACTCAAAGATAATAAAAATTTATAATACTCACAAATTTTAATATCCGTGTTGGACAAAAATGTAATAATTTTATCAATTACGACCCTTTCTGCACGCTGCAACCACCTCACCATAGAGGTCGAAGTTCTCGGCGCCCGTGATGCGAGCCTCGTAGAAGCAACCGCGGCGCAGCTGTCTGAGGTGTGCTGGGATGAGTATCTCCTGATCCACCTCGGGTGAGTCGTACTCCGAGCGGGCAACATAGTAGTCGCCCTGCCTTGAATCTACCACCACGCGCATCGTGCGACCTACGCGAGCAAGATTGTTCTCTAACGAAATCTGCTCCTGAATAAGCATTATGTTGTCGGCACGGCGCTGCTTGACCTCCTGAGGCACGTCGTCTTTGAGTTTCAGTGCCGAGTATGTACCCTCCTCCTCCGAGTAGGGGAATACACCCAGACGGTCGAACTTCGCCTCACGCACAAATGCCTCCAACTCCTCAATGTCCTGCTCTGTCTCACCCGGGTAGCCCACCAGCAGAGTTGTGCGCAGGGCAATGTCGGGTATTCGTCGGCGCAGACGCTCGATGAGCTCCAATGCCTCGGCTTTGGTGTGGCGGCGTTTCATTGCCGAGAGCATATTGTCGGATATGTGCTGGAACGGTATGTCGAGGTACTCGCAAATCTTCTTCTCGCGAGCCATAACCTCGATAACATCCTCGGGGAATGCTGCGGGGTAGGCGTAGTGCAGACGTATCCACTCTATGCCCTCAATGCGGCAGAGGCGTGTGAGCAGCTCTGCCAGGCGACGCTCGCCGTAGAGGTCTATGCCGTAGTAGGTGGTGTCCTGAGCTATGACCATAAGCTCCTTGACGCCCTTGGCTGCGAGCTTGCGTGCCTCCTCTTCGAGCACCCCCATAGGCACAGAAGTATGCTTGCCCCTGATGAGGGGTATGGCGCAGTAGCCGCAGAGCCAATTGCACCCCTCGGCGATTTTCAGGTAGGCGTAGTGTGAGGGCGTTGTCACCCAGCGCTCGGTCTCCAACTCCGCCTTGTGCTCTGAGCCCAGAGCCTCCACGATTGCCGCCCAATCCTTCACGCCGAAATATTTGTCCACCTCGGGAATCTCGGTGCGTAACTCGTCGGCGTAACGTTCACTGAGGCATCCTATTACGAATAACTGCTCGATAAGTCCGGCCTCCTTGGCAGCCACCGCCTCCAATATAAGTTCTATGCTCTCCTGCTTGGCGTCGCCAATGAACCCGCAGGTGTTTATCACCACCACATCGGCATCCAGCCTGTCGTCGTCGGCCGAGAGGGTGTAGCCTGCCGCTTCAAGCTGCGCCATCAGGTGCTCGCTATCGACGATATTCTTCGAGCAGCCAAGCGTTATGACGTTGATTTTCTTCATTATTTATTCCATTCTATATGACCATTGATATTATGTTTGTCATATATGTTGAGAATGTCTTCGCAAAAGGCTCGAATTTTACTGTCACCAATAGATTTTGCTAATTCATATAAACGGATAAACATCTTTTTCCCGGTTTCTGTCTGTTTGAAGTTCTTTTTAAGAAAGTTGTGTTGCGCACATAAAGTTTGCCCGTTTTCGATGGTAGCTTTTCCTCCTAGATCTTTTGGTTTAATGTGGTCAACGTGTAACTCTACGCCATGTTCTTTGCCTCTACCGCAAATTACACATTTATATCCATCTCGTTCAAGAATTACTTTCTTTTGTGAGGGAGTAAAATCTTCAAGTTCCCTATTGATTACATTGGAGGGGTCATAACGATATACCCCTTTGTTTATTTTCTGTAAAATTCCATTCTGTGCAAGTTTTCGTATCCCGCGATCGGGATCGCGAAATACTTCGCCGGTAAGACGCTTATATTCTTCGGTTACCCAATCAACTATTTCAGGGTGTTTAATATCTTGATTTGGGTGCTCCATAAAATATTGCATAAGGAGATCTGATTGTCTAACTTTTTTCATGGCTATTATAGATTAAGTAGTTGTCCGTTTTCTAATGTAATTCTGTTTTTTATAAGTTCGCAATATGTTGCATCTATTTCTACGCCAACTCCTTTTCTGTTAATTTTGTCAGCAACAATAAGAGTGGTGCCACTTCCTGCAAAAGGGTCAAAGACAACATCTTGTTCATAACTAAACATTTTTATGCATCTATATGGTAATTCTTTTGGAAATGGGGCAGGGTGTCCAATTCTCTTTTTACTCTCTCCATTAAAGGTCCACACTCCATTAGTCCACGCCATAAATTCATCACGCGAAATGTCTGATTTTAGTGTCCCCCTTGTTTTCTTCCAACTTCCTTTGTATAGTATGACAATAAGTTCAACAGGCGCAATTACAACAGGCGCAGATGCTGATTTCCAAGATCCCCAAGCTGTGCGACGAGAAATATTGCCTTCATTCCATATAATGGTTGATTTATATTTCCATCCACAAGATTGAGCGATTTTTGTTAAATCAGCACCTACTGAATTATTGCCCCCTTTATTTTTATCCAACGGGATGTTTAAACAAAGTCTGGCTTGGTCGTTGCTCCAATTATAACAATTTTGTAACCATTGTCGGGAAAATTCAATGTAATCATCATAAGTGATAGCATCGTTATTAGAATTATATTCAATGCCGACATTATAAGGCGGAGATGTCACAATTAGGTCTATGAATTCATTTTTGAAAAGATGTCTATTCAAACAGTCATCATTGTAAAGAGTTATGTTCTTTGTTCTTAAATATTCACACATATGCTACTATAATATTATGTTTACTTCTTCTCCTCTGCAAAGAGTGCATTTACAAAGTCGTGACGGTTGAACATACGCAGCTGGTCTATGCCCTCGCCGATGCCTATGTAGCGTACGGGGATGTGAAATTGGTCGCTTATACCTATCACAACACCACCCTTCGCTGTTCCGTCTAACTTCGTGATTGTGAGCGATGTGACCTGTGTTGCCTGCGTAAACTGACGTGCTTGCTCAAAGGCATTCTGTCCCGTGGAACCATCGAGGACAAGCATCACCTCGTGAGGAGCGTTGGGTATAACCTTCCCCATCACGTTGCGTATCTTCGTCAGCTCGTTCATAAGTCCAATCTTATTGTGCAGACGTCCTGCGGTGTCGATGAGTACCACATCGGCACCATTTGCCACCGCCGACTTTAAGGTGTCGAACGCAACAGATGCGGGGTCGGAGCCCATCTCCTGACGTATCATCGTCGCCCCTGCGCGCTCTGCCCACACCCCTAATTGGTCGATGGCTGCGGCGCGGAATGTGTCGGCAGCACCTATGTACACCTTGCGACCCGCCTTGGTGAGCTGTGCTGCGAGTTTGCCTATTGTTGTGGTCTTGCCGGCGCCGTTCACACCCACCACCATCATAACGTAGGGTGTGCCCTCCTGCACCTCCAAACCCATATCCTGCTGCGAGGAGTGCGACTCCTCCATCAGCGAGGCAATCTCGTCACGCAGGATGGCGTTTAGCTCCGAGGTGTTCATATACTTGTCGCGTGCTATGCGCTCCTCTATGCGGTTTATAATCTTCACGGTTGTCTCTACGCCCACGTCGGATGTTATGAGCACCTCCTCCAAGTCGTCGAGTACGTCGGCATCCACCGTCGAACGACCCGCCACGGCACGCGCCAGCTTCGAGAAGAATCCCGTCTTGGTCTTCTGCAAACCCTCGGCAAGCTCCTCCTGCTCACTCTTGACTGCCTCTGCCTCTGCCTGCTGCAAAGGCTGCTCCTGCGCTATCTGAGGAGTTGCCTCCTGTTGAGGAGTATCTGTTTTCTTCTTAAAAAGGTCAAAAAATCCCATAATCAAATCTTGTTTTACGCCATACCTATTTAATATAGCAGATATTTATGCAAAGGTATATCTTTTTTGCGCAACTACCAAAAGAAAAGGGCGAGGCGAAAAAATAAAATGTCATGCCACATTTTTGCACGCGGTAACCATTGCAATAGTGATTAGGGTGTAGGCAAAAATTATTGGCATCTACCTTTTAGAAAGCAGGGTCGCAAAAGTGAATAGTAAAAGGTAGATTACCATCGTCGCTCCGCTTCGGGTAATGACGTTGATTATTAGGGTGTTACCCTACCATAAGGGTATCGACTCGGCTCTCAGGAATGAATAGTATATTGCAAAACTAAATTTACATTTCCGAAGAAAAAGTTAAAATAAAGAAGCAATATCCCGCAGGTGAGTGTTGTTTGTTTTGAGAAAATTTTTATATCTTTGTAATGTCGGGGTATGTTCTCGGCAGACGTATTTTATAGAAAGTGTTTTCGCGGTCCAAATCTGAAAATGTGGAAATTTTCTTGACAACGGGACGACGACAGCACTCATTTCTTGTATATGTATGGGCGTATTGGCACATTCTGTGTCGATGCCCCACGCTATACAGGTGTGGGGCATTGTATCGTTTATTGTTGTCAGAGGTCTTTCCACAACCTTCAGATTGGTAAACGTAATTTTCTCCACACTTTCTTTTTTATATAACACAACCCATAGAAGATATCTCATTTACGGAGGTGTGCAAACTTGGTATATATATAGATAATAGAACTGTGAATATGAGTGCAGACGGCAAATCTTTGGTAATATATTACAAACCTTCT
>JAZUMN010000065.1:0-51622 GCA_045603645.1 Alistipes sp.
AACAAGAGCTAATTTTAGGCTTGCGCAGACTCGAAAACCGCAGTTTACTTGGCGTAAATGAGGATTTTCGAGGCAAGCGTAACGACAAAGTAGCCTTGTTAGACAGATTCATTTCTCTTGTTAGACAGCTTCAATTTCTATATAAACCTAAACAGATAAGCCACGGCCGTCTGCGCGACAATATAGGCAACTATAAAGATTACCACACCACGTCCATTCTTGACATTGGTGGACTCTGCAAAGGCCCTGTACGACCAAAAGAAATACCATACACACAGCAGCAATGCCACAATGCCAACTATCGTCAGCAATGTCGTATGTGTCAGCATAGCATTTATATTCCCATCTATGGCATAACCAAAAACACTCTTGACACTTGGCACGGCAAACACCAGCAGCGTGAGGTCAAAGGGTATGCGGGCAAAGAGGTTAAAGGCTGCAACATCCCAAAATCTGATCTTAGACCTTGACGCCGCCACACCGGCAGCATAGAGCACAACAGCAAAGGTCATCCACGCCAGCAGCTGACGCAATGTAGCTCGCCACAGAGCACTGCCTCCAAAATCGACCTGCGTAAGCGAGGTTAGCCGCAAACCATACTGCCACGCAAAAATAGAGGTTAAAATCAGCGCTACAATGCCCCAGCAAAGGGCTTTACGCAGCGACAAGTAACGAAACGGATTCACCAATTTATCAACTACTGCATTCATAATCGTAAGGTTTTAATTATTCAACTTCGCAACGTATGTTCAACGCCTCGATAATGTCATCCAGGCGGTTTCTTACCGTTGGGTAACTTAAATTCAATTTCTGCGCCATCTCTTTCAGTGAGCCACTGCTTCGCACAAAATCGCATACAAAAGCCTGGTCCTCTTCCGACAGACGCATCAACGGCGGCAAGGGATACTCGCCCTCAATCTTAGTGTCACACCCCGCACAATACATCGTCTTAACACTCAACACACCCCCACACGATGGGCAATTCTTTGGTAATCGTTTCATAATGTTTGAATTTATTACTTATTGCTTTAACAAAATTAAATACTTATTTAATAAATTGCAAACCAATGCCACATTTTGTTCAATTTTGAGCAAAAAAAATGAGGTTGCCCACCACGTTTTTGGGCAACCTCCATTTGTTAGGATTTGCTATAATTTGTATACAAAGGTATAACTACTGCTGAGCCTTCAACTCCTCGTAAAGCTTATTGTACTTGGTATACTTATCCATCATACCCTCCTCGTCACGGAGCTTGAAGGTGAGAATCTTCAATGTCTCAACGGTTGAGAAATCCTTTGGATTAAGCTCAAAAGCCTTCTCCAAGTATGGGATAGCCTCCTTGTAAACCTCAGTCACCTTAGCTGCATCGGCCTTCCACTCGGCGCTGCTCTTATAGTCGCGCTTGTTAATCTCCTCGCCCATAGCATCACCCTTAGCGATGTAGAAGTAGCCGATGAAGAATGTAGCCTGAGCATTGGTTGGCTCCAACTCTACAACCTTCTTGAACGATACGATACTCTCGTCGTAGTTCTTCAAGCTGTAAAATACCTTACCGCGACCAAACCACATATCACGATTCTTGGGATCACGCTCCAACGCCTTGTCTATCATAGTCACAAGCTCGGTTGGGTCGCCCATATTCTCGCCCGAAGTATATACGTCAATCAACGCAGCGATGATGTTATCGTTTGATGGGAACTTGGCAAGACCCTCAATCAGGAGCTGCTTAGCACGCTGCATATTTGCTGCGCGAACAGCTGAGTCTGTCTGACCATTGTAGGCGTGATATAAGAAGTGGTAGATATCGCCCTTCTCGTCGGTGTAGCCCGCAGCCAAAGCCTTGTCGAAAGCCTGAACAGCATTCTTGTATGACTCCTGGCTCTTTGAGCCCACATTACCATCGAGCACCCACAGGTAACCTGCAAAGTAAAGATACTGAGCATCTTTGAGTTCAAGGCTTGCGCAGTGGCTCTTAACATCGTAAGCTCTGTAATAGTTCTCGGCAGCAGCGCCCCACTTAGCCAAATCCTGGCAAGTGTTACCAACCTGCAACAAGTGGTTAGCCAGACGGTTCAAAGCTATTTCAACCTTGCCGGCCTGCTTGCTATCAATCTCATAAGCCTTCATATATGAAACAAATGCCTCCTGCACAAGGTCCTTCTCTGAAACAACCTGAGTCTGCTCCCAGGTGATAACCTTATTGTTGGGAGCTACATAAATCTTCACCCAGGGATAAGTCATCTCGGTATAGGTGATACCGTTCATCACTACGCCCTCAGTCTTTGACTCGGGCATACCCATCGCAATCTCAACAACAGCATACTCTACACCCGCAAAGAGATCCTTTGTAGGCTCGGTGAGTGCCTTAAAGTAGGCATCACCGCGTGAAATCCAAGTAGCAGCCTTCTTACCCTTCTTTGCATCATTCACTGCTGCATCTGCATTTGCCATACGGTCAATAAGCGACTGCTTATTAACTCTCTGGGCATTTACCACTGGTGTCGCCATAAACATCATAGCCAGCACCATAACAATTAATCTTTTCATAAAAAAGCTTTTAATGAAACAGTTAATAATTTTATTGTCTATTCTTGTGTTTCGTCTTGTGTTGCATCAGCTGCCGCAGGCTCCGTAGTTGGGGTTTCCACAGCCTCTCCATCAGTTACAACCACATCTGCCGTCTCTTCCTCCTCACTCATAGGCACCGCCATAACCGAAGCAATGACATCACCCTCGCGAAGGTTGATAATCCTTACACCCTGCGTAGCACGACCTGCCAGACGAATCTGCTCAACCTTGGTGCGGATAGTAACGCCCGAGCGGTTGATAATCATCAGGTCGTTGTCATCGGTCACAGCCTGGATAGCTACCAGGTCACCCGTCTTTTCGGTGATGTTGATTGTCTTGACACCCTTACCACCACGGTTGGTGATGCGGTACTCATCAAGGTCGGTACGCTTACCATAACCATTCTCCGACAATACCAATACATCCTGATTTGACTCAGGCTCGATGCAAATCATACCTACTACCTCATCGCCTTCGTCAAGCTCAATACCCCTGACGCCGGCACCTACACGGCCAATAGGACGCACCTTGCTCTCGTTGAAGCGAATAGCTTTACCGCCTCTTGCCGCAATCATAATCTCGGCATTGCCGCTGGTAATCTTTGCCTCCAACAACTGGTCACCCTCGCGGATGACGATAGCATTAACACCTGTCTGACGTGGACGTGAGTACTCCTTCAAGCGGGTCTTCTTAACAACTCCCTCACGGGTACACATAATGATGTAGTTGTTGTTAATATACTCCTCATCGCCCAGGTTCTTGGTATTGACGTATGCGCGCACGTTGTCGTCAGGCTCAATCTGTATGATGTTTTGTATAGCTCGTCCCTTAGAAGAACGTGCGCCCTCTGGAATATCGTATACTTTGAGCCAATAACAACGACCTTTCTCGGTAAAGAACATCATCGTATTGTGCATTGACGCAACGTAGATATGCTCGATGAAGTCCTCGTCGCGCGTAGCGCTGCCCTTCATACCTACGCCACCGCGATTCTGTATGCGGTACTCAGCCAGAGGTGTACGCTTGATGTAACCCATATGCGAGATGGTAATAACCATATCGTCGTCGGCATAGAAATCCTCAGGGTTGAACTCCTCCGAAGAGTAAACAATCTCCGAGCGGCGCTCGTCGCCATACTTCTCCTTAATCTCAATGAGTTCATCCTTGATAATCTGCATCTGCATATCGACGCTCGCCAGAACATCGTTGTAGTAGTTAATCTTACGCTCCAACTCATCGTGCTCGGCCTCCAACTTCTCGCGCTCCAAGCCTGTGAGCTGTCTAAGGCGCATCTCGACAATGGCTGCCGACTGAATCTCACTAAGACCGAAGCGCTCCTGCAATGACTGCTTGGCGATGTCGGTGCTGCGTGATGACTTGATGATTTGAACTATCTCATCGATATTCTCCTGAGCAATAATCAAGCCCTTGACGATGTGCATACGCTCCTGCGCCTTTCTCAGGTCGTAGCGTGTACGGCGTACCACCACATCGTGACGGTGCTCAACGAAGTGCTTAACCATATCCTTCAAGTTAAGCAACATTGGGCGGCCATTCACTAAGGCGATATTGTTCACGGCAAACGAAGTCTGCAACTCGGTGTTCTTGAACAGGGTATTCAACACAACATTTGCCGAGGCATCCTTCTTGACAAAGATGACTATACGAAGTCCCTTGCGGTCACTCTCATCGTTGATGTATGAGATGCCTTCGAGCTTCTTCTCATTGACCATCTGGCCAATCTTCTTAATCATCTCGGCCTTATTGACCATATAAGGAATCTCGGTCACAACGATGCACTCCCTGCCCGAAGGTGTTGTCTCAATCTCGGTGCGGGCACGCATAACCACGCGACCACGGCCCGTCAAGAGAGCCTGCTTTGCACCCTCGTAACCATATATCAATGCTCCTGTTGGGAAGTCGGGGCCCTTGACATACTTCAACAGCTCCTCGCACTCGCACTCAGGGTTATCCACATAAGCACAGCAGGCATCTACCACCTCACCCAAGTTGTGTGGAGCCATATTTGTAGCCATACCTACGGCGATACCGCTTGCACCATTTACCAGCAGCAACGGAATCTTCGTTGGCAGTACGGTTGGCTCGTCGATTGTATCATCAAAGTTCTTTGTCCAGTCGATAGTCTCCTTATCGATGTCGGCCATAACCTCGTCGGTAATCTTCTGCATACGCGCCTCGGTATAACGCATCGCCGCAGCCTTATCGCCGTCCATACTACCGAAGTTACCCTGACCCTCGACCAGCGGATAACGCATAGCCCACTCCTGAGCCATACGCACCATAGCCTCATATACTGAGCTATCGCCGTGAGGGTGGAACTTACCGAGCACATCACCGACAATACGTGCCGACTTACGCGTAGGCTTATCCGAGTAGAGATTAAGTTCGTGGCTCATATCATAAAGGATACGTCGATGCACGGGCTTCAAGCCGTCACGCACATCTGGCAACGCACGCGACACGATAACTGACATCGAGTAGTTGATATAAGCAGTCTTCATCTCCTGCTCAATGTTAATGGGGATAATCTTACCCACCAACTCCTCTTTCTTCTCTTCTTCGTTCAACATATAATTTACTTCTAAAATTAACGCTTTTTGCGCACCTGTTTTAATAAACAAAAGTAGGCTTTTTTTTGCAAATAAGCAATTTTAGGCTCTTTTTTCTCGTATATTTCGACATTTAATTTTGCAAACACCCATTTTTTGCCCCTTTTCAGGCGATTTAAGCAAAAAAACCGACCTCCATTCGACAGGGGGTCGGCAAATTTTGCATTCAGGAGGGGCAAACCCCACCAACGCTAAACTATATAATCCGTATAAAATTATCCTTGTTGCTCTTTCTTGTTATTGCATACAAAAACGGAATAACGCATTATGTTAATTTTGAATTTTGAATTTTGAATTACACTCCGCCTACTCCACATCGACCTTGATGCTGTAAGGCACGCCGTTGAGGACATCGGTGCGACCCTCGTATGTGGTACCATACTTACCCTCAACAGCCGTCACCGTGGTCTCGCAGAACACCGACACATACCACTCGCCCGCCTTGGGGTTGCTTAAAACCAGTTTCTTGTTACAGCCACGCGACACGTTCTGATGTGTGGTATTGTCGTGATACGCCATCTCACCACGCTTGGCACAGATACTAAGGTTAAACTTATCCTCACCCTTGTAGCCCCCCAGCGTAATGACTGCCTGCTTGCAACCCTTAGGAATGGATACCTTAAAGTGATGATACTGTCTGTCGCCTATGCGCGTGTATTCGGGGGCGTTATCTTCCGTTCTCCTGTTCATCGCGCGACGCTCGCCGGGAATAAGTTCGCCTTTAAGTTTAGGTACGCCGTTGCCGTCGAGGGTGTAGAGCACCATCGCCGCCATATACTCCAAGCGCTCGCCCGAAGTTATGCCCTCGGGATGCGAACCCGTAACCACCACTCTGCCGCTCTCGGCGCTGTGCTTATATGCCCAGGTGCTGACCTCGCCGTCAATTTTCACCTTGTCGGTGTTGGCGAATATATAACGCATCAGAGGCTCGGTACCCTCGGGAACTATGCCGTTGTTGCCGTGATAGATATAACCGCCGTTGTTGTGATAGACGTCATCCACCCTCCTGTCGCCACCAAAGTCGTAGTAGCGCAGCAGCGCAGAGCCCTTCTCTACGCGCATCGCCGTAGGCGTAGCACTCAACTTCGAGCCCGTTGTTGTGCCCGGCCACAAGTTAAGGTAGCAGTCTGTCTTGGTTATCGTTGCTCCATCATTTACCACACCTTTCGAGGCTATGAACATACCTGCGCACGAGCCCAGATATGAGCCTCCGCCCGCAATATAACGCTGCACATTTGCCCTGCCCGCCTCGGTCAATGACCTGCCGTGTGAGTAGGCCTTGCCACCATTGAAATAGACCATTCTGTAACGTGGCGCCCCGTCGGGATAGAGCAGCCATCCGTTTGTATCCTCGTCATAGCCGCAGAATATGTTGGCTTGCAGCAGCGTGTCGGTCTGAGTCATCTCCTTGGCTGCTGCCGAGGCGAAGTATTCGAGCGAGAGCCCCAAGTAACGCGTAGCAGGTAAATCGCGACGAGACGTAAGGTTTATGCCTCCATTCATAAACACATCCTTGTAATAACCCCTATTATTTAACACTACCTCACGACGAGCTCTCTCACGACTGCGAGGCGAAGCTTCCGCCACATTAGCAGCGCACAGCAACGCCACCAAGAGAAATAAAAACCTTTTCATAGTATTGTAATTTTAACTAAATCTTCTGCTTCGAGCAGGCAATTCACCCACTTCTCACAAAGGTATAAAAAATTAGGGCTGCAAACAATAAAAAAAATGAATTTAGGGAGGTTAGAGAATATAGGGAGTTCAGAGAGTTTAGGGAGTTTAAGGAGTTTAGATAAGATTCACTAAATTCACTAAATTCACTAAATTCACTAAATTCACTAAATTCTCTAATCTTTTTATTAACTTTGCATAAAAAGATGACCTATGAATGATACAATTCTAATAAAGTCGCAAGGAGACCATCGAAATCTAATATGTTATCGTAAAGCAGAACTAATATACGATATAACATATCATTTTGCGAATGTGGCATTTGCGCGTGGTGATCGTACAATAGACCAAATGGTTCAAGCTGCACGCTCTGGCAAGCAAAATATCGTTGAGGGTAATGCAGATGCAGAAACCTCAGTCGAGATGGGCATCAAACTTATCAATGTTGCTAAGGCGAGCTTCAAAGAATTGCTAACGGATTATGAGGACTATCTGCGCGCTAATGGTTATGAGCAGTGGCGCGAGGACTCCGACAAGTTTACAGCGATGCGCAAACTTGGCGTTGAAGGAAGTAGCCAATCCATCTTAGATATTGCCAAATCTCGTCCTCTCGATACGGTAGCCAATATGGCCATCATCTTACTCAAACAGGAGGACTACCTGTTGCACAAATTACTCGCGTCGCTCTCCGAACAATTTCTTGATGAGGGAGGCTTCAAAGAGAAAATGCACCGTATGCGAGTAGAACGAAGGGGACTGCACGACAAGTAGGAGGATAAGGAAATTAAGGAGTTTAGGGAGTTTAGGGAGTTTAGGGAAATTAAGGAATTTAGATAAGATTCACAAAATTCCTATATTCTTATCCCTTCCGCCACACCACCCCAATTTTTCGTCAGAGTGGTGTAGTTGTGGTGCATCGTGAAAAATCCCCGGATGGGACATACTAAGCGTATTTCCCATTCGGGGATTTAAGGGATGTGCCGCAAATGCGGCACTATCACGAAAAATTACTTCATATAATTTTTAACATAGTGGTGGTGCGAGCCATAGCGCTCGAAAGCAGCACGGTCAAGCTCCTCCTGAGCCGATGGGTGAGCAACAGATATCAAGAGGCGTGCACGCTCTTGGAGGCTCTTGCCATACAAATCAACGGCTCCGTTCTCGGTAACAAACCAATGCATATGGCTGCGCGTTGTAACAACACCAGCACCAGGCATCAGCGCATCACAAATCTTTGACACGCCCTTATTTGTGATTGATGGCATTGCGATAATAGCCTTACCGCCCTTAGACATAGATGCTCCATAGACGAAATCGACCTGACCACCTACGCCAGAGTAGAACTTACGGCCCAGAGAGTCGGCGCACACCTGACCCGTGAGGTCAATCTGCAAAGCCGAGTTAATGGCTGTAACCTTATCGTTCTTGGCGATGATGTATGGGTCGTTGGTGTAGCCCACATCCTTCATCAGCACGGCAGGATTGTCATCGATGAAGTTATAAACGTCATTCGAGCCCATCAGGAAGGTAGACACCATCTTACCCTTGTCAATGTTCTTAGCCTCGCCGTTGATAACGCCTGCGCGCACCAGAGGCAGCACGCCATCGGCGAACATCTCGGTATGGATACCCAAATTCTTGTGGCCACCCAACTGCGCCAGCACAGCGTTAGGAATAGCACCAATACCCATTTGAAGTGTTGCACCATCCTCAATGAGGGCTGCACAGTGCTTACCTATGGCAACCTCAACCTCGTTAGGCTCGGTGAAGTGAGCCTCCTCCAATGGCTGGTCATCCTCAACGAAGATATCTATCTTCGACATTGGAATCATAGCATCACCAAAGGCACGGGGAACATACTTATTAACCACAGCGATAACAGTATCGGCGCACTCAACTGCCGCCAGCGTAGCATCAACCGATGTACCCAACGACACAAAACCGTGCTTGTCGGGGCGTGACACCTGAATCATCGCCACATTACAAGGCACCACACCGCAACGATACAGACGCTGTGTCTCGCTCAAAAATACAGGGATATAGTCGGCATAGCCCGCCTGTGTTGTCTTGCGGACATTACCACCCACAAAGAACGAGTCAAGCTGGAATACGCCCTCGAACTCGGGCTCTGAGTAAGGCGCTGGACCCTCGGTGTGAAGGTGGTGGATATGCACATCCTTCAACTCGCCCGCACGGCCACGCTCACACATAGCCTTGATGAGGCACTGAGGAGCCGAGGCAACAGAGCTCAGATGGATATGGTCGCCCGACTTGATAACCTTAACAGCCTCCTGGGCTGTTGTGAATTTTACCTGTGTCATTCTTAGTTAAGTTTGTAGTTTATGATTAGTTTTTACGTTTTACCTCAACCTGCTCGTAACCCTCGACGATATCGCCGACCTTAATGTCGTTATATGACTCGATGTTAAGACCGCAATCCTGACCTACGGTTACCTCCTTCACATCGTCCTTGAAACGACGCAACGAGCCAAGTTTACCCGTGTAAATCACAATACCATCGCGGATGACGCGTATAGGAGTGTTGCGCTGCAACTTACCCTCTCGCACGATACATCCTGCCACGGTACCCACCTTCGAGATTTTGAAGGTCTCCATAACCTCGATAGAGCAGCAGATAACCTCCTTCATCACAGGCTCCAACATACCCTCGATAGCATCCTTGATATCGTTCACGGCATCGTAGATGATTGAGTACAAGCGAATCTCAATCTCCTCCTTCTCGGCGGTCTTACGCGCCGCAGCCGATGGACGCACCTGGAAGCCGACAATAATGGCGTTTGACGCCGTAGCAAGCAACACATCCGACTCCGAAATCTGACCCACAGCAGCGTGGATTACATTCACCTGAACGCTCTCCTTCGAGAGTTTTATGAGTGAGCCCGACATAGCCTCCACCGAGCCGTCCACGTCACCCTTGACGATGATGTTAAGCTCCTTGAACGAGCCGATAGCAATACGGCGACCAATCTCATCCAGAGTAATATGCTTCTGAGTCATAATGCCCTGCATACGCTGCAACTGCTCACGCTTGTTGGCAATCTCACGCGCCGAGCGGTCATCCTCCATAACGTTGAAGCTGTCACCCGCCTGTGGTGCACCGTTAAGGCCCAGCACCTGAACAGGTGTAGATGGACCCGCCTCGATGACCTTCTTACCGTTCTCGTCGAACATCGCCTTCACACGACCCGTATATGTTCCCGACAGCAGTACATCACCCACACGCAACGTACCACTCTGCACCATAATCGTAGCCACATAGCCACGACCCTTGTCCAGCGTGGACTCAATAACACTTCCCTGAGCCTTCTTGTTTGGGTTAGCCTTCAAGTCGAGCATCTCGGCCTCCAACAACACCTTCTCCAGGAGTTTGTCAAGATTCAAGCCCTTCTTCGCCGAAATATCCTGACTCTGGTACTTACCACCCCACTCCTCTACGAGGTAGTTCATCTGCGCCAGCTGCTCCTTGATATGCTCGGGATTTGCCGCAGGCTTATCAATCTTGTTTATCGCAAAGACCATAGGCACACCCGCCGCCTGTGCGTGGTTGATAGCCTCCACAGTCTGTGGCATAACGTGGTCATCCGCCGACACGATGATAATAGCTACATCGGTAATCTTCGCACCACGCGCACGCATCGCCGTAAAGGCCTCGTGGCCTGGGGTGTCAAGGAAGGTGACCTTCTGTCCGTTGTAATTAACCGAGTAGGCACCAATGTGCTGCGTGATACCTCCTGCCTCACCCTCGATGACGTTGGTCTTACGGATATTATCCAAAAGTGATGTCTTACCGTGGTCAACGTGACCCATAACCGTTACGATAGGTGGACGTGGGAGCAAATCCTCCTCCTTGTCGACATCCTCCTCGATAGCCTCGGCAACATCTACGGTACCGAACTCTGTCTTGA
This sequence comes from Alistipes sp., assembly GCA_045603645.1. Lineage (GTDB taxonomy): Bacteria > Bacteroidota > Bacteroidia > Bacteroidales > Rikenellaceae > Alistipes. The sequence continues at coordinate 10,800 of JAZUMN010000065.1, forward strand.
AGCCGAACTCCTCGGCAACGACAACCAAAGCCTCGGCATCCAGACGCTGGTTGATTGACACCATAAGACCAAGGTTCATACAAGCCGAGATAACCTCCATAGGCGATACATTCATCATCGTAGCAAGCTCACTGACAGTAACAAACTCGGTAACTTTAAGCACCGAGCGCTCCATCTGCTCGCGCTCCATTTCCTCGGACATCTTCTCACGAATCTCCTCGCGCTTCTCCTTACGATACTTGGCACCCTTATTCTTTGCACCTTTGGCCGTCAGACGTGCCAGGGTATCCTTAATCTGCTTTGATACCTCCTCATCGCTTACCTCGGGACGCACATCAGGCTTTGGCTGGTGCTTATCCTTCTTCTTATTGCGACGACCCTCGCCGGGCTTAGGCTGATTTTGCTGGTTAGGCTGGTTTGAGTTAGGCTGACCCTGACCAGGCTTGCCTCCCTTATCCTTCTTACCACCATCCTTGCCCTGCTTGGCAACATCTACCTTCTCCTTCTCCAAGCGCTTACGCTTATGCTTGCCACCGGGGACCATACCCGACACATCCATCGTGCCCAGAATCTGAGGACCTGCCAGCTGAGTCTGGTTAGGGCGGAACACATCCTCCTTCTTAGGCTCGGGCTTTGACTCCGCTTTGGGCTCGGGCTTTGACTCGACAGCGAGTTGTGGCTGTGGCTTAGGTTGCGCAGGAGCAGGCTTGGGCTCTGCTTTGGGCTCCACCTTAGGAGTCTCCTTTTTCTTTAGCTCCAAGTCTATCTTACCCAATATCTTAGGTTGCTTAACCTCATCCTTTACATCAACCACATTACTCTTAACGATAACCTCCTGCTCAACCTTCTCCTCCTTCTTTGGAGCATTGAGGGTTACAGTCGCCTGTTTATTTATTGACATGCGCTCACGCACACTACCCAGCTCGTTGCCGGTGACGCTGCGATTTGAGCCAAACTCCTTTTCCAGCAGAGCGTACATCTCAGGCGTCACGGGTGAGTTTGGAGACAAATCGTCGCCCATACCCTTTTTGAGCAAGAAGTCGGTGATGGAATTCAATCCCACCTTAAACTCCTTGGCCACCTGTATGAGCCTTATCTTTTTATTATTTGTCATAACTTAAATTCTCTTTGCTGATTAAACTTCTACTCCTCGTCGAACTCCGCCTTCAAAATCTCCACAACCTTCTCGGCCTGCTCGATTTCAAGGTCGGCACGTGATGCAACCTCCTCAACAGGGAGCTCCAACACACTCTTTGCTGTGTCGCAGCCGGCAGCCTTCAACGCCTCGATAATCCAAGGCTCAATCTCATCGGCAAACTCCACCAGAGCAACATCCTCCTCCTCAATCTCACGATATACATCGATATCGTAACCTGTAAGCATCTTCGACAGGCGGATGTTCAAGCCGCCCTTACCGATGGCAAGTGACACCTGGTCGGGCTTCAAATATACCGACGCTGTCTTGCGCTCCTCGTCGATTGTAATAGAAGAAATCTTCGCCGGGTTGAGCGAACGCTGAATCATCAGCTGTGGGTTGGATGTGTAATTAACAACATCGATATTCTCGTTACGCAACTCCTTAACAATGGTGTATATACGCGAGCCCTTCATACCCACACAAGCACCTACGGGGTCAATGCGGTCGTCGTAAGACTCCACAGCAACCTTTGCGCGCTCGCCAGGGATACGGGCAATAGTCTTGATGGTGATAAGTCCATCGTAAATCTCAGGCACCTCCTGCTCGAACAATCTTTCGAGGAACTCATTGGCCGTACGCGAGAGGATGATGCGTGGCTGGTTGTTGTTCATCTCCACACTCTTTACGATAGCCTTGATGGTGTCGCCCTTGCGATAGAAGTCGTTTGGAATCTGCTCGCTCTTAGGCAGGATGAGCTCGTTCTCCTCCTCATCCAGCAGCAACACCTCACGCTTCCATACCTGATAGACATCGGCAGAGATTATCTCGCCCACCTTCTCAGAATACTTCTCGTAGATGTTGGCCTTCTCCAAATCCAAAAGGCGTGAAGCCAGATTCTGACGCAACGACAGCACAGCACGGCGGCCGAACTGGTTCATCTTGATCTGGTCAGAATACTCATCACCCACCTCGTAAGTGTCGTCGATAGCCTTAACCTCTGACACCGAGATTTGAGTGTTAGGGTTCTCCACTGCGCCATCCTCAACAACCTCGCGGTTGCGCCAAATCTCCAGGTCGCCCTTCTCAGGGTTGATTATAACGTCGAAATTCTCATCGCTCTCGAACTGCTTCTGCAATGCGTGGCGCAAAACATCCTCCAATACTCCAATCATCGTAGCCTTGTCGATGTTCTTCTGGTCTTTGAATTCAGCAAAGTTGCTGATTAAATTTAAGTTTTCCATTTGTTTGTGTTTTTATTTATTTGTTTCTTGTTTTCCTATTTGAAATCGAGGTACTCCTTGGTATATTTAATCTCATCGAAGCAGTATGTACGCTCAACGGTAACCAACACCTTGCGCTTCTTGCCCTCAACAGACTGCTTCTCCTCATACGAAATGGTGATACCCTCATCGGTGACGGCATCGAGCTTAGCCAGAATCTTCACTCCGCTTAGCAGCAACACCTCAACAGATGAGCCTATCAGTTTCTTGTACTGACGAATATTCTTCAACTCCTCGCCAATGCCAGCCGATGCCACCGTCAATGAGAAATCCTCCTCCTCACGGTCAAACTCCGCCTCTATCTTGCGGCTCAGCTCAACGCAGCTGTCAATGGTGACGTGCGTATCGCTGTCGATTAAGAGTTCCACCTCATTCATAGGCGAGCACTTGCAGCTCACCGTAAACATATCCGTACCCGACAACTCCCTGTCGGCAATGGCTAATATTTTCTGGCAATCTATCATAGTTAAGCAATTATTTTCAGGTCAAGATACGAAATAAGGGGACTCACTCGTCCCCTTACTCCTTTATTCTCGATGCAAATATAGTAAAAAATTACTATATCACAAATATTTACAGCAAAAATTCTATATTTTGCATCTAATTTTCGCTCACTGCGTATTAGAACTTCAACACAACCAATGAGTGTGCTGGCAACTCAACGCAACCGTTCTTAACCTCGAAAGTCTTATCCTGAGGAACAACACGGTTCTCGGCACCAATATCATTGTAGTCGTCTGGTGATGAACCACACAATACCTTACCCTCAACCTTTGTCACAGGCTTAACACCCATCTTTGCAAAGTCGATGCTGAGTGTACGGCTGCTCTTTGGATCCTTGTTTACAACGGCCAAAGCGTAGCGTGTGCCATCCTCGTTAGATGTAAGAATACAATCCACTACACCTGTTGAAGCATTGCCGTGAGTCAAACGCTCAGTTGTAAGGTTTGTAGGTACCACATAATCTTCGAGCATATTTACATACATATCGAATACGTGGAATGTAGTACGCTTAACGATACCGTCCTTGTGTACGAAGATAGCACCTGTTGTATTTACGACAGGAGAGAAACAAGCGATCTCTACAACGTCTGAGTGACGCATACATGAGTTAAGGAAGCAAGCAGAGAAGATAGCGTCTGCCATAGTGTACTCAGAAGGTGTATCGTTCTTGCGACGTGCCTCCAAGTCGTGGCCATAACGCCAGCCGCCGTGCATTGGGTGGTGCCAGCCGCGCAAGTTCCACTCATCGTATGCAATCTTGATGCGGCCACCGCCGAAGCCAGCCTCCTCCAAGATACCGATAGTCTTCATGATATCCTTCTCAGGAGCTTCCGACTTCATCATACAATCAATATAAGGAAGGATGTTGTAGTGTCCTGCGTTGAAATCCCAATAGCCGTGAATTGACACATAGTTAAGCAGGTAACCAGCCTTCCTCAACATAGGCAAAATCCAGTCTCTTGTTGAAACGGCAGCGGCGAAGAGCTTAATTTCCTTATCGGCACACAGCATCAACTTTGCTGACTCAGCCACCAATGGACCCCACTCAGGAATAGTCTTGGCACCCAACTCGTGTGCACCCCAGTTCTCGTTACCGATACTCCAATACTTTACATCGTGTGGCTCCTTGCTACCGTTCTTGATACGCATAGTACCGAACTTACCATCTTTACGGTTACAGTACTCAACCCAGTTGCTCATCTCCTCAGCTGTACCTGTACCGGCATTTGTACAGATGTAAGGCTCACAACCTACCTTGCGGCACCACTTAATATACTCGTCTGTTCCGAATGTATTAGGGTCATTTACCTGCCAGGTCTTATCATAAACAGGGTAACGCTTCTTACCAACACCATCCAACCAGTGGTATGATGACACGAAGCAACCGCCTGGCCAACGCACGATAGGGGTCTTAATCTGCTTCAAAGCCTCAATAACATCGGTACGGAAACCGTCCTTGTCTGCAAACTTTGACTTAGGGTCGTAGATACCTCCATAAACCTGATTGTCAAAGTGCTCAATGAAGTGACCAAAAATCATCTCACTGTACTTAATCTTCTTAGCCTCGGTGTTAACAGTCAAGCTGTTACCCGCAGGCTCAGCAGCAAACAAATTAGGCATCACTGCAATCGCAACAATAGCCGCCAAAAAACATTTAAAGTTTTTCATGTGTTAAAAATTTAAGTAAATGAATAAATAAATATAAGATTATTAAATAAATCTTTCTCTCTATCTACTTTCTCTCTTTTTTTACTCCTCTTTTTTACGCTTAACATAAGGTTTGATACAGCCTCTCTGTGAAGAGCGGACAAAGTTAAGCAGGTAATCACGCTCTGCCGACTGTGGCAACTCAGCCTCAGCCTTGTCGCAGGCATTGATATAGTTCAAGTCGCTCTGGAACAATATGCGGCACACATCGTGGATAGCCATAATCTGCTCGTGAGTAAAGCCACGACGCGAAAGACCCACCTTGTTGATACCTGCATAGTGACCCTCCATTGATAGCGTGATGTACGGAGGAACATCCTTCGTAACGCCCGACATACCCTGTATCATAGCGTGGTCGCCGATGTGAGTCCACTGGTGAACTGCCGAGTGACCACCGATAACCACCCAATCACCTACGTGCACCTCACCGGCAAGTGATACACCATTTACAATAACGCAGTTGCTGCCCACAACGCAGTCGTGACCAACGTGTGCATAAGCCATGATAAGATTATTTGAACCTATGATGGTAGTACCTGTTGAGGCTGTACCGCGGCTGATGGTCACACACTCCCTGATTTCGCAGTTATCACCAATGACAGCTGTCGATTTCTCACCACGAAACTTCAAGTCCTGAGGTGTACACGCCACCGATGCAAAAGAGTGGATCTTGCATCCCTTGCCTATGCGGGCACCATCGTGAATCGTCGCCGAAGGGCCAATCCAGCAACCATCGCCAATCTCAACATCACCGGCGATATATGCAAAAGGTTCAACCGTTACATTTTCCCCGATTTTTGCATCGGGATGAACATATGCCAAATTACTAATCATAATATTATTCTGTTTTTTTGTTTCTTATAATCTGAGCCATAAGTGTAGCCTCGCACGCCAACTGTCCTCCCACAAACACCTTACCCATCATTGAGGCAATGCCTCGACGCATAGGCTCCGTAAGAAATACCTCCAATTGAAGAGTATCGCCTGGCACAACCTTGCGCTTGAAACGCACATTATCTATTCTGAGGAAGTAAGTAGAATACTCCTCGGGCTTCTCCACGCCGTTAAGTACGAAGATGCCTCCCGCCTGGGCCATAGCCTCAACAAGCAATACACCCGGCATAACAGGCTCCTGAGGGAAGTGACCCGTAAACTGAGGCTCGTTAAGGGTTATGTTCTTAATTGCACCAATGCTGTTTGAGTCGATGTGGAACACCTTATCCACCAACAGGAATGGATAGCGGTGTGGCAGCAGACTCATAATCTTGTTGATATCCATCAGCGCAGGCTTGCTTGAACTGTATTTGAAAGCGGGTTTCTCGCCATCACGACGAATGGTAGAGAGCACCTGCTTCATAAACTCGGTGTTGGCATAGTGGCCGGGGCGTGATGCCCACACCCTACCCTTGATACGCATACCGAGCAAAGCGAAGTCACCGAGCAGATCGAGCAGCTTATGGCGAGCCAGCTCGTTGCTTGCGCGCAACTGCAAGTTGTTCAGGTAACCACCCGTAACACGGATATCATCCTTGCCAAAGACCTTCTTCAAGTGGTCGAGCTGCTCGTCAGATACGGGGTTCTCGACAACTACAATGGCATTGTCCAAATCACCACCCTTGATAAGGTTCATCTTCAACAAAGGTTCCAACTCGTGCAGGAACACAAACGTACGGCAAGGAGCAATATTCTCGGCATACTCGTTGAACATATCGAGTGTAGCGTACTGGTTGCCGATAACCTTTGAGTTATAATCAACGTGCACCGATACAGTGAACTCATCGTCGGGATAGATGATGATGGCAACACCCTTGTCAGGAATTGTGTAAACCTGTTTCTCGGTTACTTCGTAGTACTTACGCTTAGTCTTCTGCACGGTAAGACCCACCTCTGTAATCTTTGCTACATACTCGCGAGCCGAGCCATCCATAATAGGCACCTCAGGACCATCAATATCAATAATGGCATTATCAACACCCAGACTCCACAGCGCCGATACAATATGCTCGATGGTGCTTACACGGGCAGCGCCCTTCTCGATGGTTGTACCACGCGATGTATCGGTAACATACTCACACAATGCAGGAACTACGGGAGCACCCTCCAAATCAACGCGGCGGAATACAATTCCGTTGTTGTCCTCAGCGGGATGCACGGTCATATTCACTATGACACCCGTATGTAAACCCTTACCTGAGAATGAGATTGGGGCTGATAATGTTTGTTGTTTATTTTGCATAATAGTTCAAGTTAATCGTCTTTTCAGGGGTTTCTATTAAGGTTAGTAATAAAAATCCGTACAAAGATAACTATATTTTGCAAAAAAACTATAATTTTGTCCAAGAATTACGGGTAGTGAGGTTACAATATGTCTACTAACGAGCAAAATATCAACTCCATCAATAGAAAAGCCGACACAGAAAGGCAGAATAATGTGCAGACTCCGCAGCGAGTCCGCAAGCCGAGGATGCGTCTGCCCTTTGAAAATCGCAAGCAGGATGCAGGCGAGTGGGCCTACGACCACCGCTTGGGACTTAGCGTGATGGTCATCGCGTATTTAGTGCTGGGCATTGTGTTTTTCTCCTCGAAGATAGTCATCGGCTCACGACCCCATACGCAGGGTATCTATGTCGATTTACAGACTTTGGAGGAGTTGGAAAAGGAGAAGGAGCGTCTGCAACGTGAGATAGAGTTGAAGCAGCAGCAAGACATCGAGTGGGAGAAGATCCGCAATCTGCAATCCAATGATGCCGTTCTGAACGAGGAACTCAAAGATGACCGCAACACCAACACCGCCGCACTGAACGAGTCCATAAAGAGTGTCGCAGCGGGAATGGAGGCTAATCGTGCCGCCTATGAGAAAGGTGTTGCCGAGGCAGAGTCCATACTTAACGACCGTCCTCAGGGCGAGGATAGCAGCAAATCGAAGAAAAAGGGCGAGGACTCAAAATATAAGGGTGGCGTGACCGTACGTTTCGAGTTCCGCAACCCCGTGCGTACGAAGCGTTATCTGGTTGTGCCAGCTTACACCAGCGACACAGGCGGTCAGGTTGAGGTGTGGGTGACACTCAACACAGGCGGTGAGGTCATTGCTGCCCGCATCAAGTCGGGAGGCAACGACATTATGCGCGAGGAGGCACTCAAAGCGGCCCGTCAATCGCTCTTTAACATTGACTCATCGGCTCCGGAACGTCACGAGGGCATTATAACCTATACATTCCTGCCACAATAGATATGAAACGTTACTTTGTTGCCATATTCATTGCGTTGCTTTTCAGCTCAGTAGGCGAGCTTAACTCTCGTCTGCCTCGGGTTGAGAGTGAGCATATCGTGGCATCATTTGTGGCAGCCGAAGATTATAATTCGCCCGACGAACTGAGCCTTGAAATATTACGCAATGATGTTCTGCGCAGCCCCTCAACAAACACCTCCATCACCTCGCAGCGTGGAGCAGAGGGGGCAAACAACGAAGCCCGACAGCGCAGCACATACTGCACAAAAAGCCTGCCGCACACCTCTCCTGATAGTTATGCAGGCCACGTTACCGAGATTTTTAATTTCAATCGATATACGTCGTCACTGAGGGTCGGATACTATCTGCACGCTCTTTGCCGACTTCGTATTTAGCCACTACACGCAAACCCATTTCCGAGGTTTGAACAGGGTGTTCAAACCGAATTATTCTTGTGTGTATTTTATTGGGGTAAGCCCCAAATTGTCTATTCTTAAAATTTTAAGGCTACAAAAATGGCTAAATATGAAATGAGCGAGGCTCTGTGTGCCTTGCCCGGCGGAGCGATTGAGTGCCGCCGCAAATCGATTACAGTGCCACTTGTGATACTACTCGCAGGTGTGGCCTGTTTTGTTATTAACTACTGCGCGCTCGGAGCTATGGACGCACCCAACCTTAAATCGGCACTGGTTTTGTTTGGGGCTGTGTTCATTGGTGTCGGAGGTACTATGGCATTCGCCCGCATTGCGGGTCACAGCACCGCCCCATATTACAAGAAGGATAACTGCTTCCTGCGCCGTGAGGAGTTAAAGTTCAATAAAGAGCAGAAAGCGACCGTTATGGACTTGCTTAATAAGGGAGATTTTACTACCTTGCGCAAGATTCCATCAGACGGTATATCTGCCTTTATGGTGGTTATCTACTCTTCGCCTAAAAGCGGACTCACTGCGGCTCAGGCTTTCGAGTATGTTGAGTTGGAGTTGCGTCCTGCAAGCGAGTTGAAGATTGTTGAGTAAACATATTGCGGCAGAGTAGCTCTGCCCTAAGGAACAGATTATGAATCTTACTGAAAATATTTTATTGGTTTGGGCTTTGCTGCTGTTTGTTTCTGTGGCAGCGGGCAAGTTGGCGTATAAGTTCGGGGCTCCGGCTCTGCTGCTCTTCCTGGGTGTGGGAATGGTCTTTGGATGGCATTTCATATCATTCAACTCCTATGAACTCACTCAGTTTATCGGTATGCTGGCCTTGTGCATCATCCTCTTTTCGGGAGGTATGGACACCAAGTTTGCCGAGATACGCCCTGTGCTTGCTCCCGGAGTTACGCTTGCCACGGTAGGCGTTGCTATGACAGCATTGCTCGTCGGTGGATTTATCTTCCTGTTCTCGAAGTGGGTAGGGCTGGCGCTCAGCTTCCCTGTGGCGCTGCTGCTTGCCGCAACGATGTCCTCAACAGACTCAGCCTCGGTGTTCTCTATTCTGCGTAGTAAGAAGCAGGGACTCAGTCAGAACCTGCGTCCGCTGTTGGAGTTGGAGAGTGGTAGTAACGACCCCATGGCATATATGCTCACCATTGTATTGGTCTCGGCAGTATCTGCCTCAGGCGAGAGCACGTCAATACTCGGCAGCATAGCACAATTTATGATTCAGATGTTGGTCGGCTGTGCTCTGGGTTACGGCATAGGTCGCCTGGCAGTCTTTGCCATTAACCGCATCAACATCAAGAATAACGTCTCACTCTACTCGGTGCTGCTGCTGGCGTTTGTCTTTTTCTCGTTCTCCTTCACCACCCTGCTGTGGGGCAACGGTTATCTGGCTGTGTATATCACAGGCTTGGTTGTGGGCAATCACAAACTCGCACACAGGTCAAACCTCGCATCGTTCTTCGACGGTTTCACCTGGTTGGCACAGATCGTTCTATTCCTAACCATCGGTCTTTTGGTCAATCTCGACGAGTTACTGCAACCCGAGATACTACTGCTTGGATGCGCCGTGGGTGTATTCCTTATACTTGTGGCACGTCCGCTGACTGTCTTTGCCTGCCTGGCACCATTCAGAAACTTCACCACCAAGGCACGCCTCTACATTTCGTGGGTAGGTCTGCGTGGTGCTGTGCCCATTATCTTTGCCACCTACCCTATTATCGAGGGTATCCACGATGGCAGCCTGATATTTAATGTGGTCTTTATGGGCACGCTCTTCTCGCTGCTTATTCAGGGCACGACAGTTAGCTCTATGGCTAACTGGCTGGGGCTTGCATACGAGGAGAAGGAGCCTCTGTTTAAGGTTGGCATACCCGACTCCATAAAGAGTAATTTCTCGGAGATTGGTGTCACCGAAATTATGCTCACCGGAGGCAATACGCTACGCGATATAGACATTGCCGATAATACTCTGGTTGTAATGATTTCCCGTGGTGGGGAGTACTTCGTACCACGAGGCAACACCGAGTTAATGGTCGGCGACCGCCTGCTGGTTGTTTCAGACCGCAGCGACGAGGAACTTAAACAGATGTATTCCGATTTAGGCATCAGCGATGTTATGAACCTGCGATAACATAAAAAATCACCCCGAACGGACCTCACGGTAAGTTCGGGGTTTATGTTTATAATCAGGTTAGGAAGTTGTTACTCTCGTAAGTCGCTTATGTTAGCCAACACCTCATCCGCCATACGCAACACCTTAAAATGCTGCCAAAGACCTATTAGGCCACCAATGATACCTCCGACCAATGCACCTATAAGGAAACCGTAACGCATAGCTGGGTCGGGATATATCACGCACACCTCACAATAGAGGAAATATCCCCACACGATAAGCATAGGCACACTCCACAGATGCCAATGGATATACTGTTTGCGCAGACGCAGAACCCTGCGCCCCACATCAATCATATTTCCTCGCGACACATCTGCCACACGCAAGCCCAGGTGGGCATAAATTGTAGCACACAGGCAGACAAACAGCATAACTCCCGTGCCTAAAACAAAGCCATCGGAATAGCCCATCGAATAGAATATTCCGCAACAAAACGGGATTGCCAGAAGGCTGAAAACAGAGAAAAATACGCCTCGGCGGTTGATGTTGCTCACGCCAGACCGTATGGCTTTAAGAATCATCTTCTCGCTCACGATTTGCTGTTTTTCGAGCTTGCTGCGCAAAGTAGCCAACTGCTCGCGCATCTGCAATAGTTCTTCGTGCTCGTTTATATTATGCTCCATACTCATAGTTATTTCATCTGTTTTAGTTGTTCCTTGATTCTGAAAAGTCTTACCGACACATTCCTTGTCGATATGCCCACAATGGCGGCTATCTCCTCGTAACTCATATTTTCCAGCCACAGCATAATGATTGCGCGGTCGAAAGGCCCCAGCTTGCTTATGCGCTCGTGCAGTATCTTCACCTGACGGGTTTCGTGATCGGTGTCGTTATAGAGGTCGATATCCATTGCCAGCGGCAGCGAGTCGTGACGACGTCTCTTCCTGTCGGCCGAAATGCAGGCATTCAGACTCACACGCCATATCCAAGTGCGCAGGTTACTACGCCCCTCAAATGAGGATATGCCCTTCCACAAATTTATCAGGCACTCCTGATACAGGTCTTGCACTTCACCGCTATCCTTGGAGAACATATAGCAGACCATATAAATCGTGTCCTTATGCTCCCTGACTATGCGGGCGAACTCTTGTTCTAAATTATCCATCACACAAAATAGGTTTCTTCCTTACAGATGTTTCTTCACTTTATTAGTCGCAAAGTTTTGCATAAAGCTACAAAATTTCGGGTAAAAAATTATCTTTGCAGCAGAATTTTATCAAAAAGCCTATGCTGCACCATTTTTCATCGGACATAGAGGGCATTGAGCCACCTCGGCTCTTTACCTATCCGTTCCACTACACCCCGCATCCGCTGTGCATCACGGCGGCAGGTGAGGTGCAGCAATATCTGCTTTCGCGCACCGACTGGCAGCAGGAACTCGCCGCAGGGAAGATGTTTGGTGTGCTGGTTGTCGAGCAGCAAGGTACAATAGGCTTCCTGGCTGCCTTTTCGGGTAATCTGGCAGGACGCAACGACCACCCTTACTTCGTGCCGGCGGTGTATGATATGTTGCAACCCGAGGAGTTCTTCAAGCGCGAGGAGGTGGAGATTTCCGCCATAAACCGCAGCATTGAACGGTTGGAGTACTCCGAGGAGCTAAGTTTGGCAAGGCAGCAGTTCGAGCAGACGAAAAGTGCGTGCGAGGACGAATTGCGAGCCATAAAGATATGGTTAGCCGAGAGCAAGGCCTCTCGCGACAAGGTGCGTCAAAATGGCAACTTCAACGAGCAGGAGCTAATCCTCGCCTCGCAGCGCGACAACGCCACGGCACAACGTCAAAAGCGAGCCATAAAGGAGCGTTTGGCGGGGGCTGAGCAAAGGCTGAAAGATTTTGAAGCAAAAATTGAGGCATTAAAGCAGGAGCGACACTCGCGCTCGGCGGCGTTGCAGATGGCTCTCTTCTCGAAGTTCCGTATGCTAAATGCCAGGGGCGAAGTTATGGACTTATGCGAGATATTTGCACCCACAACACAACGCATACCTCCTGCCGGTGCGGGCGAGTGCGCAGCTCCCAAATTATTGCAATATGCCTACAAAAACGGGTTACGACCACTCTGTATGGCTGAGTTCTGGTGGGGAGCCTCACCCAAGGGCGAGGTGCGCCATCACGGCACATTCTACCCTTCGTGCAACAGCAAGTGCAAGCCTATTCTGGGGCATATGCTCCAAGGTCTTGATGTTGAGCCCAACCCTCTTTTGGAGATTGAGCCACCCGAGCCGACCATCATCTGGGAGGACGAAGAGCTGGTCGCAATAAACAAACCTTCGGGGATGCTCTCGGTGCGTGGCAAGTCGGGAGTGCGTTCTGCCGAGGAGTGGGCCGCGGAGCGTTATGCCGAGGCGATGATTGTCCACCGCTTAGACCAATCCACTTCGGGTATACTCATCATCGCCAAGAACAAATCAGCGCACGAGGCTCTGCAAAGGCAATTCATCTCGCGCAGCGTCAGGAAGAGTTATGTAGCCCTGCTTGATGGGGAGGTTAAGACAAAGGAGGGTGAGATACGCCTGCCTCTGAAACTCGACTATGAGCACCGCCCACGTCAGATGGTTGCCACAGATGGTCGCGCAGCGCATACCATATACAAAGTTGAGGGCATAGAGCAAGGACGTACGCGCGTACGCTTCTACCCCATCACGGGTCGTACACATCAACTGCGTGTTCACGCAGCTCACGCCGAGGGTCTTGCCACCCCTATTGTGGGTGACGACATATACGGCACGGGCGGCGACAGGCTTATGCTCCATGCCGAGAGCATAGAGTTTACCCACCCCACATCGGGCGATACTATCTCTCTTTACTGCAAGGCGGAATTCTAAAACAAAAGCGAGAGCAAAAACCCTCGCTTATTCCTGCATAATCATCACCAGCTACTCCTCGGCGGGCTTAAAACCCTCAGGGAGCTCGGCACGGACATAGACGCTCACATCCTTAGTGTTGTCCATTGCCGTCCACACCATACGCTCGGCTGTAAGTTCCGTTACTATGTAGCGGTGAGCCCAATCACCATTGCCGTAGTCATAGTTACCACGAATGATAGCTCCATACTCGGCATCCAGCTCAATGTAGTAACGACCCGTGATGGTGCGCAACTGCTGGCTGTCAATATTCTGATAGAGGGTATAGGTGCGGTCTGAACGCACAAAGTCGATATAGACATAGCTACCCTCTGCCATATCGCCACCGCTCCAACTCTGCAAACGCCAGGTGCCGGCTATGTTGTTTGGCGTAACATCCATCGCAGGCTTCTGATACACTTCATCGTCGCTACACGCACTCATTGCAGCAATCGCCATCAACGCCAAAAAGGCTCCTTTCAAGAATTTTTTCATATCTCTATTTATTATTTTTCTTATCTATCCGCACCACTATCTCACGGGCACGCAGAGGCTCATTAAGCCCCTTGATATATAGTTTCAGCCACAACGGCTGCTTATCCTCTTCCGGAGTGTAGGTAATAACCAAATCACCCTCCTCGCCCGCTCGTAGCACCGCAGGCTCACTCCTTAACATCAGTCCATGCGACGAGAACTCATCCGCTTCGAGGCGCAGTTCTCGCGAGCCACTATTCAGGCAGGCTATACGTTCGGTCTGCGGTTTATCGCCTGCAAGGATTACCGTATCACGTCGCAGTAGCAACACACCACGACTGAAAGGATAATCGGCACTACGGTCTGCCGAGGGCAACACCTCGCCACGCAGCGTCACAACAGCCGAAGGTGTAGTCGCCGAGAGGTTAGTATATATAAACACTCGCTGCTCGACCTTGCCGGGGTGACCTTTGGGGTAATACTTCAAACGAAGTGTAGCACTCGCGCCACTCTTCACTGCCCCCTTTGCTGCCGTAGCCTGCAAGCAAGAACAGCTTGTCGTGACACGCGTAACCACAAGCGTCTGTTCGCCTCCGTTGCGCCACTCGACAGTCTGCTCCCACGGCCCTGCATCCTCACCGATTGTGGAAAACGACACCTGCTCGCCGCCCCTGAACTGCATCCTTGCGCCCTCGACAATGCGAGGGTTGGCAACACTGTCTAACTTTTGCTGCGAGATAAGCCGTAGCTGCGCCGAGGCTACACCGCATAGCATTGTAGCCACCGCAAGCAGCACGCACCTTATCCCTCGATGCTGCATACTACAACCAGCCGTTACCATTTGCACCATCACGCACGGTGATGATGAAGTTGTGTGTCTCGCCATTTGACGCCTTCACAGAGGCCTTCGTAGAGCCTGTTTTTAAGCCCTTGAAGAGTATCTTGGAATCCTTCTCCTGGTATGATGCAACCGAGCCATCGGCAATCGTAACCTCGTATGTAAGGGTCTCGCCACCGACGAAGTAGAGCGATGGAGCAACAGCCACCTGACCATTGGTTGCCACATACAGGTTGGGAAATGACATCTTCTCGCCTGCACCTGCTATGGCTTCAAGCAGAGCCGCAGCACTAACCTGTCCTGAGCCCATCTTGCCCTTGTAGTCCGAAAGTTTAATCTGCATAGGCTGCTGAGGGCCAATATCGGCAACATAACGGCGATACTCCTTCACACCCACCATATACGAGTCGATAGGCACAGCCGTAGAGATGAGCAACTCCTGCAACTCCTCGGCCTTAAAGTGACGGCGCAGCTGCTTCGCATACGAGATACCGAGTGCCACAACACCCGACACCTGAGGACACGCCATAGAGGTACCCTCCATAAAGCCGTAGCCACTCTCACTCACATTGTAAGGCAGAGTTGAGAGAATACAACCCACCTCACCATAGTTATGTTCCTCATCGACATAGTCGAAGTAATAGTCCTGGTCACCACCCGGAGCCGCAATACTTGTGCCTGGGCCGAAGTTGGTATATACGGCAGGAGTGAAGTCTGCCGCCGTAGCCGCTACCGACACATAGTCCTCCGATGCACCCGGATAGCCCGCCATAGGAGCCGACTCATTACCGCCGGCAAAGACAGCTATACCGCCCTCTACAACACCGTTTGGAGAGCCTGCATTATGGGTAAAGTAGTCAAGTGCATCCTTTTCGAGTGGAGCACCACGCTCCCACTCCTCCTGTGAAGCGAAGCCTGCCTCGTTCCAGTCATACTCGTTGGCACGACCTGAGATATAACCCCAGCTACACTGCAACACCACAGCACCATTATCGGCGGCATATTTTATTGCGCGTGCGACAGCTATGCTCGACGAGCCTAACTGACCCGAGAAAATCTGGCACACCATAATCTTCACACCTGCATTGTCGGCATCGCCTCCGGCAATAGAGCTTATACCTACGCCATTACCATTCTGCGCCGCAATGACACCCGCAACGTGCGAGCCGTGACCCGAATCGTAAGCATCATTCCACGAGATTACGCCCGAGTCCTTGGCGAAGTTATAACCGTTGTAATCGCCCTTGAAGCCGTTGCCGTCGTTATCTGTGCGAGAACGATATACCTCGTCCTCATTAACCCATATATTATCTTTGAGGTCGGGGTGCTCAACAAAGACGCCCTCATCCAGCACAGCGACGATAACCGACTCATCGCCCGTAGAGCGTTCCCAGGCCTGCTCCACCTGCACGTCGGCATCCTTTACCGACTTGACAACCTCACCCTCGGTAAACAGGTCGCCCTTGTTTATCAGGTGCCACTGCATAGGCAGCAGAGGGTCATCCATCGTTCCACGGGTAGTGCGAGCCGACATACGCTCCAAATGCGACTTTGCAAGAGGCGTAGCCTTGCCCGTATAGGCACGCTTGATGGTGCGGTTGAAATCTACGTTATGCACCTCACCCAACGCCTTGAACTGCTGCGCAACCTGCTCGGCATTCATCGCCCCATCGAAACGGACAATATACCATTGGTGCAGGCCGCTTTGGCGGGTAACATCCTCACGTTGCTCATCAACGGGGAATACTCGTTCCAGCTCGTAGGCTCCGATAATCTCCATAACCTCATCCACCGTAGGCACACCACTACGCGTAGCCACACCGCCACGGGTGGTCTCAGCACAAGATATCATATCGGCAACTTCCGAGGAGAACTTCACAAACAGTTCCCCCTGAGCGAAGGGCTGCTCCTCAGCGCCGAACTCTTGCATATTATCTTTTGCGCACGATGCCATCAGGGCACCAGCCAAAAGAATCAAACCATATAATATACGCTGTTTCATCATATCTCTTTTAATCTATGCCTTATACACCTTAGTTTTCTGCACTAATCTCCTTACGTTCCTTCTTGGTATAAATGTCGTAATAGTAATTCAGGTTTGCCGGTACATTCTCAAAACCAGCCATATCGCCCTTCTGCGTCTTACCCTCCTGATTAAACACCAGGCTGTAAGGCACCCACCAATCAAGAGCAGGATGGTAGAGCAACCAATCAGGTATCTTGCCCGTCAGGCGGTTGTAGTTGATAGCAAAACGCTTGGTCGAAGGCATAACCTTCTTGATGCGGCGATCCACCAGCATCTGAGGCAAGGTATCAGCCTGCTCGATATCCTCCTGAGTATATACGGGCACCGTGTCATCGTCCTCAAAATCGGGCAACTTGCCTTGCAGGTAATTAACCGACAACACCAAAGTATCCAGATCCCAGGTAATCAAGTCAACAGGGAACTCGGGCTCGTCGATAAAGCCTCCTAAGTTCTGCTTGGTGGTATTACTCAAATCATAAACCACACTACGCTGGTTGGCATTCAGCACCAACGAACGCAAGTTAGGGAAGTTGTACTTTGTGATGATTGTGGGCACCGTCTGGAAGTTGTTTGCACAGAGGTTCAGATACTCCAAGTTCTTCATCTTATCGAAGTTCTTAGGCAACGACACCAAGCCATAGCTACCAACCGTCAGACGACGCAACTGCGTAAGCTCACATATATCCTCGCCCAGTTCAAGGTTTTTGAGGAACGTATTGGCATTACCAAAGAAGCTCAGCTCGTCAGCAGCCGTAAGATACTTAACCTCAAAAGGCAGCGCCTCCGAAGTTGAGAAGAGCATAAACTCGGCATACTTCACACGGCCCTCCTTCTCGGGGGTGTTCTCATCCCACAGCACGACGTTATTCCACATAGTCATAGGCTGCGACGAATCCCACTGCGACAACATATTCAGCTTACGGGCAATCGAGAGCAGAGCAATAGAGTCGCCCGAGCGGGTATCAGGAATAATAGGCTCGGCAGCCTCCTGCTTAATGCTCAGCACATCGCTGCGCGTAAGCTCCACACTCTTGCGAGGCACAAACTTAATCTCAGCCAGACGCTCCTGCGCATCGGTATTTATATCCCAACGAAAACGTACATTCACCTCGCGTGGACGCAAGCCACGATTGAGTACAAGTGTATATTTGTCGTGTTTTAGCCACTCTATATCCTCGGGAATATCTACGTCGAACTCCACATTTGAACGAATCTTAACATCGAAGAAACGCTTGTCGGCAACCTTGTAGCTCTCCACATCGAAAGCATTGTCGTCAAGCTCAATGGTATATGGAAAACCCTGCTGATTCACCACAATCTCCTGCGACTCCCAGGTAGAGGTGTTTTGCAGACGCACAACTCCTCGGCGAGGCTCGGCATTCAGCGCAGAGTCAATCTTAAACTCGCACACCACGCTACCTACACCATTGGCCGGTGACACGGTAATCCAGGGGTTGTCGGTTGATGCAATCCAGCGGCCTGCGATATCAACCTTAACCTGCTCAACGCCGCCCGTGGCACCTATCTCAATAATGTTAGAATCTAACGAGGTGCCTCCATCGGTCTTATCGTCGCCACAAGCCACAAGAGCAACCGACAAAAATGCTATAATCAAAAATCTTCTAATCTTCATAGTCACCTTTTAGTTTAGTCTAACATTGCATCACAATTCAAAATATTCTGACTCTTGTCATATAACAGGATGTAAGCCCCCACCTGCCAAGCATAACATATATCCGAAGCATCGAAGATGATGTTGGGGTTATCGCTGATGTCGAGGTAATAAATCAAGGTCGAGATTGTATCATCAACCTTACGCAGGTCATTTGAGCCTAAGTAAAGGCCTCGCAGACCGCGGTGGCTGCCGATGCCCGTAGGCCATTCGCGCAAGCAACGCTCACCTGCGGCGTTACGCTGACTACGCACAGCCAACACCGTCAGGCCACTGCTGTCGAGTGGGTCGTAAGGGAACTCGCTGAACGAGTTGAACGACAAATCAACACCATAGAGGTAAGGCAGATTTGCTGCGTGCATATCCTTTGGCAGCTTCGAGAGCTTGTTATATGAGAGGTCTAACGACTTCATATCCACCGAATTCTTATATGTGAAGGCGCCCTCGGGAATCTTCTCAATGCCGCAGGCACGCAAGATGATATATGCAATCGTCGAGTTTGTCTTGGCAAACGCCAAAGGATACTTCTTCATATTTGGGTTGTTCACAAGCGTCAAGGTCTCAACCCTGATACCCTTATATGTGCCATTCTCCTCACCCTCGCAACCTCGGATGTCATTACCCGAGAAATCTACCGACTTCATCATAAAGTTACTCTTCGCCGAGAAGATGTTAGGGAGCATAGTCAGCTTGTTATACGACACCGAGAAGGTCTCAATATCCTCATAGCCGCAGAAGTAACCATCAGCATCCACAGGGAACGATTCAATCTGGTTGTGGTCGAGGTAAAGCTGCACGAACGACACATCGCGACCCAGCGGATGCAGCTTCGATATCTTGTTGAATGCCAAGTCCAGCAAGCCCAACTTGTGCATATTGGCAAACGATGCAGGCAGCTCCTCCAAATTATTCTGGCGAGCATACAAAATCTGCACCTTCTCACCCGAAGGTCCCTTTGCCAGGCCATCCATACCCTTGTAAATCTCCTCTGCCGACCACTGTGCATTGTTCGAGAGGTTGAGCGAGATAAGCTCAGGCATCTGACACACAGCCATAGGAAACTCCTTCATCTTTGGGCAGTTGTATATTTCAAGGTCGGTACAGGACTCCAACTCCGCCACCTCGGCAGGCAACGACTCAATCTCGCTGTTTGCTATGTAAAGGTATTCCAGCTTTTTAAGGTTCTTAATCTCCTTGGGCAGCGAGCGCAAGCCATTACACAACGTACCGTGGTTGGTGTCAAAGAGGTGTATGTTACGCTGCACGCCTGTTGCCATATCGAAAATCTCATTCTCGCGCATTGTCGAGTAGAGCTGTGTCGCAGGTATCGATATTTTATTCTCCGCCAGGGCTCGTGCAATAGGCTCCGATGCCTGCTGCGGAGTGTGTATAAGGTTCAGATACTTTCGATGGTTCTCCATACGGTTACGACTACGCTCCGAGAGGCTCTGGTCCTTAGCCAGCGATGGGTCGTAGTTGATGATGCTCGTATCGTTGTGCGTACCCAGGTAGAGCTGCACAAGCTCCGACAGCTGTCCCAAAGCAGCAGGCATATCGCCACGGAAGGCGAAGCCGCTGATGTCGATATATGCCACACGGCCGTTAGAGTGCAACTGCACACCCGGCTGGTCACCCCACAGGTCTATATCCTTGTTGAAATTCCAGTTGGCACCCTTCGACCACTCCTCGCCGTCGTAGTACCAGTTCTCACCATCGAGAGCCTTCCAAATTTCATACAAGGCGTAGTAATCCTTTATATACTCGTCGCTCTCGCGCATCGTAATCTTCACGTCTGCCTCGGTTGTTTGGTTATCCTCTACCGAAAACTCCGACAATGCAGGGTTGGTATTCACCTCCAACAATTTCTTATCCCCGTCATAAACACGATACGATGTCACGCGATAATTTCCCGCAGGCAACAGCACCGTGGTGTCGCACTTTATGGTCGATGTTACATAACCATCTGCTTGACTTTGGTCGTTGTCCTCGTCAAGATGCAACGAGAACTTTGTAGGCAAGCCCACAAAATCGACCCTATCTACCAATGAGCCCGAACCTATCACACGAGCCACAGAGATGTCCACCTTCTTAATCTCGTCGAAAGTATATTCACGCTCGGCGGCACGGGTTACACTCTGCGTTTTATCCTTGTCAAATGATGAGAAATCCTTTTTCAGCGTAAACTTAACCTCTCCGCGAGGCTTAACTTTTACGACAATATCTTGAATGGTAAGACCTCCTGCAACTACCTGGAACTCATTGTTTGAAGCAGGTGTACCATTATAGAGAAGCTCGTCCTCGGCATCGTACAACGAGAATGAAATGAGGCGATAACTGCCCACCATAAGTTTAATTTTATCACTACGCAAGCCCCACTCTGCTGCCGAAGCATCGGCTGCCGATAGTGTCAATGTCTGCGAAATGGTGACGCCATCATAAATCAGGGTAACCTTTACCTTGTGGGCGTCAGCCAAATAATCAAGCGTACCCTGCACCGCACGCACATCCTCAGCGGGGGTGTATGACGCCTCTTTATACAATTTGAATTGTGCATATCCGTAGTCCCTTTCACGGTTGTCTATGCCCTCATCCTTCGAGCAGCCAACCACGAATACCGACGCCATCATCGCCAGAACTACGCATATGAGATTTCGATATAGTTTCATCTTAAAAAATGTCGCTAAAACTTTTTATCTATTTACAGTTCAATCATTCTTTACAGAACTATTTTCGGGTAAAAAAACCGACACCCCGCCCCGAATGACGGGGTGTCGTAGAAAGGAATCTGTTATTACTCTCCTGCGTTAAGCAACGTACACAAGATAATAACCTGGTTGATGCGGTTTTCATCCTTAAATAAGAGTACACCAGGATTTTCAGCACCAGCACCGGCATTCTCCATTATCACGACCTGCTTTTCAGAATCGAAAGACACCCAATCAGACTCAGGCATAGCTGTATAGGCTCCAAGACCTGACAACTCAACCATAGGCAGCATATTCTGCTCCATAGGCCACTCATAAGTAAGCATATATATCTTAGCTGGGAAATTAGCAGAACTATACTCTGCGAAATACCTATCGTAAAGTTCGTTACCCGCCTGCAACTCTTCCAATTCAGCACCCACCTGACCGGCAAAATCGCTAACAAATGCTACACCACCATCACCGGCAGCTGTACCGGCACCAATATGGAAGTAGATAGCAGAGTAAGAGCCATCGGTGTGCTTAACCAAAATAACAGCCTCACCGTCACCATTCTCAAAATTCTTGGCAGATGCAGGAATTGCGTCAAGAGACTCACAATAAACTTTGAACTTAACCTTCTCTGCATCATATGTTGTAGCACGGACCCACTCATCCTCTACCTCAACCAAAGAACCCATATCGTTGTAATAGTAGCAAGTAAGGCTCTCGATAGGACGAGATGCTTGCAATGCAGTATTCTCGTGACCATAAATAGCCCACTCACCCCAATAGTACAAGTCATACTTTGAGCCGATAAATATTCCTTTGTTCTCAATGTCATCAAAGAACCAGGTGTTAGTAAAGTCCTTACCTACCTGAGCAAAAGTAGCGCAAGTCTCATCTACTGACACAGCCTCGATAGTTGCAGGCTCAGAGTACTGATTTACAGTAACCGCAAGGTTGCTCTCATACTCCTCCTTTACCTCGCCCTCCTCGAAGAGCTGAGCGTTGTCGGCAGGAACGTTGTTTGCTGCAAAGTAGAATACATAAGCAGTACGAGCAGCACCCTCATTCTGTGCAGCAGTTGCTGAAACCTCATAACTCTTGATTACGGCTTCACTCTCCTCGGCAGTCTCGGTAACTGTAAGCCACTCTGCGGCAGCACCCTCAGCATCGCAAACAACCTTTACAAAGTTACCTGCGATAAGCTCTCCTGAAACCTCGTCGATAGCCTCACCATCGAAAGCATAGGCAGCCTCAGGCATAATAGTTGACTGAGGAGCGAAATCCTTGGCACCGGTGACAGATACCTTGAAAGATGCAACCTTCACCTCACCAGCCAAGATATCTACATTAGCACTCTCTGACTCGGCAGGAATCTTTGTAACATCAGCCTTGATGATGACCTCAGCCTCACCTACTACACCCGCCTGGGCAGCAGCCATCCAGGCTGGACCAGCCAAAGTGTAAGCAAAGTTTGAGTTAATCTTCACAGGAGCATAGAAAGTGTTGTCGTCCTCGTAGTTCTTACGCTCAACACCCCACTGCATAGCAACTGCATCCTCAGAAGTCATTGCAGTCTCGTTGTAAGCATAAAGCAACGTAGCATCATAACCTGCACTCTTGAAAGCGCCACTGAACTCGTTAAGCATAGGAGCATAAACCGCAACCTCACGCTCTGCAACAGGGTAAGAGATCTCAGCAATAACCTGAGACTTGCCATTCATCGCCAAAGTAACCTGAGCAACAGGGGCATTCTCGAAAATTACCTCAT
The DNA here is from genome assembly GCA_045603645.1 of Alistipes sp. Classification (GTDB taxonomy): domain Bacteria; phylum Bacteroidota; class Bacteroidia; order Bacteroidales; family Rikenellaceae; genus Alistipes. The sequence goes on from JAZUMN010000065.1 coordinate 33,562, forward strand.
CAGCAACCTGCACCTTGATAACCTGATCACCAGCCTCGCCCGACAAAGTGTTTACTGTTGTCTCACCATCAAGCAACTGGAAGTAAGTGTAAGTCTCCTCTGAGATTGTAGCTGTCCAATCATAGTTGGCGCTAAACTCGATGTCGATTACCTCGCCTGCCTGAGCAGTCTTTGTAACCAACTCGGGGAATGTAGGTGCGGGACCCGCAGGTGTTTCGTCATCCGAGCAAGCGACAAAGCCGCATACACTCAACAACAAACCGCACAACAAAAGAAAATTCTTTTTCATAATTGGTTTAATTTAATTTAATTTAATTTGAACTGTAAATAAATATAAAGTATGTATTATTTATATTTTGTCTAATCATTACATTCCGTTTTCACGCTGCAAGCGCTCGGCCTCCTCATCGCTTATCCATTCAAGGATGTTGTAGTAGTGACCCACAGTACCTACCGTCTGGCCAAGATTCTCAACATAGACGTGGTTCCACAACTCAACAAAGCGCTGACACGCATTGAAGTAAGATGGATAGTAGAAGCTGTGCGTCGTGAGGATGTGGTTATCACCCAGAATCTGACCGAACACCGACGCCTCGTCACTCAGCACCTGGTCCTTGTCCATCGTAACCAGCGGATTGGCAGGGGCCTCGGGGTTGAACTTGATGGTAAGGTCATAGCCGTCGTAGAAGCAGCTGCGCAGGATAACCATATTTGGCTCGGTAGGATGAGCCTCGGTGCGAATCAGACGCTGGTAGCTCTTGTTGTCGCCCGGATAGTCGCGCAGCAACATTGATGTAAGGATGCACCAGCCCGTGAAGTTGTTTCTGTCGAATGGGCAACCCTTATACATCACAACCTTTGTCTGGTCGCTATCCTCATACAGCTCCCATTTGAGTTGCTTGGGCATAACCAGCTTCAACACGAAGCCCAGCGAGTCGGTAGGCTCAATATTGTCATACAGACCCTTAACCTTCACATCGGCAGAGAGCTTACCCGCAGGAATAGTCACGCTGTTGCTCATCAGGCGGTAGTGCTTACCCTCAATGGCATTGCTGCCCTTGTCAATAACCTCCACGCCAAACGTGCGGTCGTAGTCACACGCAACGGTCGATGACACGGGTACCGAAAAATACTCCTGGTCCACAAGCACCATATTTGTCGATTGCTGCTCGGCAAACATAATGTACTCGGCATCGTTATATGTAACATACTCCTCGTCACACGACACCGCCACCACAGCAGCAAGTGCCAATAATATATAATGTATCTTCTTCATACTCACGCTTTTTATCTGTTGCTTTCGTTAGGCTGCACCTCAGAGCCCGGAGCCTCAATCTCGTGCTGAGGTATGGGCCACACGAATAGTGGGTTGTCGGCCTTAATCTTCAACGAGCTACCCTCCTCCAACGAGTTGCTCTGAGGCTTACGCTCGAAGCCCTCGCCGTTGTTGTAGAGCGAGCCCCAACGTTTCAAGTCGTTAAGGCGGAAGCCCTCCATATAGAGTTCACGCACACGCTCGTCAGAGATTGCCTGAATATAGTTGTCAGCCGTCAGCGACACCGAGCCACCCTGCGAGAAGCGGTTCTCACGCAGCGTTGTCAAGTCCTTCGCTGCCAAAGCGTAGTTTGGACTCTCCTGACGGCAATAAGCCTCGGCACGAATCAGGTACTGCTCTGCCAGGCGGAATGGCTTGGGCATTGAGACGTGATATATCAGGGCTGAGCTGATAAAATCCTGATTACCATAATACTTCACAAGCAGAGGCCACGTCAGGTTATGGTCGTAGCCTGTTGCAAAGTTGGCGAAGTATGAGCCATAACGCATATCGCTTGACGAGTAGAGGTCGAGCACCCACTGCGCTGGCACATAATCGGGATAGTAATACATATAGTCGTTGTTGAAGTTCAGGAACACCTGACCCAACGCACCGCCATACGATGTGGTGATAAAGCCCAGGCGCCAGATAATCTCCGTGCCCACGTCATACTGCCACATATAGTCGAAGTATGACATATTTGAGGTGTAGGAAACATTGGCTGGCGACAAAGCATAAGCCCCATTCTCGTGGTCTATGAGCTTTGACGAATACTCAATGGCATCCTCCCAATTCTGCATATTGAGTGCTACACGGGCGTGCAAGGCGTGCGCTGCACCCTTGGTGATAAATGCTGCGCTGTACTCGTCGTTATCCTCGTCGAGCAACTCCTCAGCCTTTGCCAAATCTTCCAATATAAATTGGTATGTATCATACAGCGACGCACGGCGTGCAGGCTCCTTCTCGGAGTATTTTCTGCGTATAACCATACCGAGCTCCTCCTTTGCCGTTGCTGGGTCGTAGGCCTTGCAGTAGTTCTTCACAAGTTCCGAGTAAGCCAATGCGCGGATGGCATACACCTCACCCGTATATTGCTCCAACGATGTGATATTCTCGTCGTCAGTCTGTGCCGCCATAACCTCGTTGATGCGTTCCAGGTAGAAGTTACAGTTCGAGATTATTGAATACAGACCTGCATAGACCGCCTCTATCTCGGCATTTGTAGGGCGTATCTCCCACTGCCAGAAGTTACCATACACATTGGTATAACCATCCACAGCATACACCAGGTCGGCCTGAATATCGGGCAGAAGTATCAGGTAACCACTAAATAACGAGCTGCTTTTAAGCAGTGCATATATACCCGTTACGGTCTGCTCGGCATCCTCAAACGTCTTCATAGCATCCCTCTCCGGAATTGCCGACCCCGGCTCCTTGTTCAGGCACGAAGACGCCATAATCAATGTTGCCACAATGGCAAGCATCACTTTTATATTATATAATATACTCTTCATCGCAATTAGAATGTTAAGTCAAGACCAAAAGTAAACTGTCGCGACATAGGGTATTGTGCCGCATAGATGTTAGATGTACCCTCGGGATCCAGGCCCGAGAACTTAGAGAATGTGAGCAGATTCTGCGCCTGAGCATAGACCCTCACGCCGCTGATAACCTTTGTCTTCTTCAACAGCGACGCAGGCAACGAGTAGCTCAGCATCACATTCTTCAAACGCAGGAATGACGCATCCTCCAACAGACGGCTGTCAAACTCGGTGTACTCGCCGTGACGTGGTATGTCGGTAACATCGCCCGGCTGCTTCCAACGGTTAAGCAGTCGTGACGATTGGTTGTAAGATGCAAAACGACCATTCGACTCATCGAAGTAGCGGTCGTTGTTTATCATCCAGCGGTCTGCCACCCAGCTAAACTGAGCCGAGAGCGCAAGTCCCTTCCAGCTCAACGCTGTACCAAAACCACCCTGCCAGGGTGCGTGGTAGCTCTTACCCACCAAGACCTTATCCTCGTCACGGAGTTCCGTTGTGAGGTTACCCTCCTTGTCATACCACAGCGCATCACCATTTGCAGGGTTTACGCCCGCATAGCGGTTTATATAGAACTCACCCAGAGGATGACCCACAACCAGCTTGGTGTTTGTGTTCGAGCGCTCATACTCCTGAACGCCGTTATAAAGCTCCACAATCTCATTGTGATTGTACGACACATTGGCATTCACAGCCCACGAGAAGGAAGGTGTAGCCACAAGCGTTGCATTAACATTAACCTCAGCACCTGCATTTACCATCACACCTACGTTATCCCAATAGTAGCCATATCCCGTAGTGGCGTAAGGTGCAGGCACCTCCATCAACATATCGGATGTACGCTTGTAGTAGAGTTCCAAATCGACATTGAGGCGATTCCAGAATCCTGCGTGGATTGCAAAGTTTGTTGTCCAGGGCTTCTCCCAGCCCAGGTCTTCATTACCCGGCTGCATCAACGCCACACCTGCATTACCCACATAGTCCAGGCCGCCACCTACCAGAGCCATATGCTCGTAGTTAGGTATTGACGAGTTACCCGACGTTCCTGTCGAGAACGAGAGCTGTGCATTTGTCAGCCAGCGTGACGCCGAGTCCATAAACTTCTCGTTACGCATATCCCACATAAAGCCCACAGACCAGAAAGCCGCCCAGCGACGTGATGCACCGAAGCGTGAAGAGGCATCGGCACGCACCGCAGCCTCAACAAAGTAGGTGTTGCGGAAGTTATACTCGCCACGCGAGAAGAACGACAGAAAACCGTAATCCGAGTCTGTTGTGTCGTTCCACGATGTAGCACGCGTACCTGTCGATATGTTTGTCAGGCGGTCGTTGTTCTGACCCTTGGTCATCAGGCTGAATGCCTCGTAGTGGTAGTCGATGCCCTCCTGACCAACCATAATATTGAACGAGTGGTCGTCGCCCGCATTAAAGTTGTAATTTGCCGTGTTGGTTATCGTCAGGTTATATCCATCGGTTGTTGAGCGTGACGCAGAGCCCTGACCCTGATTAGGCACATAACTTGGGTATGAGACACCAAAGCCCGTGGTGTGTGAGTAATCAACACCAAACTGCGAGCGCAGCGTCAAGCCCTTAACGGGTACTGCCTCGGCAAAGATTGTCGAGATAAGTTTGTATTTCTTGTATGTCACAGGGTTGTTTGCCAACCACTCCAACGGATTCTGACCATTACCCTTCCACGAGCCATCCTTGATTGAAGCCAGCGAGCCATCGGCACGGTGAGGATTCCAGTATGGCATCATAAAGCGAGCCGCCGAGATAGGTGTAACCAATGTGTAGGCACCCTCGTCTGCCTGCTGTATATTCTGGAAGTTAAGCATTGTATTGCTACCCACCGTGAGCCACGACGCAGCCTTGCGGTCGAAGTTGGCACGCAACGAGTAACGCTCGAACATTGAGCCTACGGCTGTACCATCCTGACTGTAATAACCACCCGAGATGTAGTAGTGGCTCTTCTCATCGGCACCCCACACCGAGACCTCGTAGCTCTGCAACATCGCCGACGAGTTAAACACCTTATCCATCCAGTTCACATCCGTTTGGCTCAGCACATTGTAGTTCTGACCCTCGGTCATACCAATCTCCTTCTCGTAGGCGATGCGCTCGGCAGTGTTCATCAAATCCCACTTACCGCTTGCCACCTGAGAGAATCCCATCTGCATACGATACTCGATGCGTGGACGCTCTGCCACACGACCTCGCTTGGTTGAGATGACGATAACACCATTCGCAGCACGAGCACCATAGATTGACGTAGATGAAGCATCCTTCAACACCGTCAAAGACTCAATATCGGCAGGGTTGATAGTATTAAAATCGCTGCTCGAAATGGGCACACCGTCCAGGATGTAGAGTGGTGCTGTTCCCGAGTTGATAGAGTTCGTACCACGAATCGTCATCACAGCCGCAGCACTTGGCTCTCCCGTGTTTGACAATACGGTAAGGCCTGCCACCTGACCCTGCAACGCCTGATCGAAGGCGGCTGTGGGAGTTGATTCAATCTTCTCGGTCTTAACCGTCGAGATAGAACCTGCCACGGTACCCTTCTTACGCACACCGTAGGCAATTACCACCACATCGTCGATAGACTCCGATTCGGGTTTTAACTCCAAGTTGAACTGCACCTCGCTCTTACCCGCAGGCACACTCCACTCGACACTCTGGAAGCCCAGATATGAGAATTGGAGCACCGTACCGCTCTCGACAGTGATACTGTACGCACCGTCTATGTCAGAGGTTACTCCTTGCATCTCACCGGCAACAACCGACACTCCAATCAAAGGCAACTTATCCTCTACCGAAGTGATTGTACCGCTAACGGTTACTGTTGCACTTTTCTGAGCAAATACACTCAGCGGAGCGACGCTCATAAGCGCCAGCAACAGACCTAAAAACAGTTTATGTAAAATCTTCATTCGCATAGTGCGGCAAAAGTAATATATTTTATCGAGACCGCCAATCTTTTTTAACATTTTTATGCAGAAACTTACAATCAGCTACAAATTTTAACTTATAGTTAACATAAGACTTTTTTGAAATTGCAAAATTATGCAGAAACAATTTTACTACTTTGGCACAGATAAAATCATAGCACATTTAGCCTTCACCACCTCTTTGGCACAACAGTTGCGAGAGCATAACGCAGATTAAACCAAAACAATGACGATATGAAAAAAAGTTTACTTTTATTATCTATGTGTGCCATTCTTGGCGTAAGTTGCTCACAAAAAGCAAAATGGAATCATCAGCAGAAAGAGTCGCTGCGCAATGCCTTAAAGGCCTATCGAGAGATGGTATATCTGCAAGACCTCACCGAGCCTGAGTTTATAATCTTCACAGATGGTGTGGCGGGCGAAATCGAAACAGCATACCCCGTATATGCAACTTTTATGCAGTTGCCGGCGGTGGACGATACGCTGGATATGTACGTCGTAACGGCCATCGTGGAGGAGCTTAACGAGGATGCCGGCAATATGCGTCACCTCTACCCCTACCGCACACTCGTAAAGCAGGGGATACTGCCTGACAAGCTCACACACGAGGAGCGTCACGCCTTTTATAACTGCTTGGCAAAGAAGGTTAATAGTTACTACAACACTGCAATTGGCGACTTTATAAGCGACGTGTTAAAGTCCGACACCTCGGCACAGACACAAATAAATAAGTTCCAGAAGGAGTGCGCCGCCGACCTCTTCGATTGGGTTATTGAGGTTACCGAGGTGGATGTCATCGAGCCCGCACCGCAAAACTAAGCACCATCAGCAATCTATCATAATATTACCTTTTTCCTAACGCAGTGAGGTTGTCCAACAAGTTTATGAAGGACAACCTCTTTTCCTTGAATTTGTATAACAAGAGCTATTTTGAAGCTGCTCGCAACTCCATTAGTGTAAACTACAACGAGTTCACATACTCTACCAGGTCATCTATCTCCTCTGCGGTAATCTTGCTCTTCTTGCCAAGGCCGTGACGATGCACGGTAAATACCTCCTCCATAGTGGCGGCCCTGCCGTCAAAGAGATAAGGAGCCGTGCGCCACACCTCCACAAGCGTAGGTGTATCCCAGCCCTGCTTAAACTCCACATCCGCACCAATGACGTGCATCTTGCAGTCAGTGTAATATGGGCCGTTATGACACGCACCACAGCCATACTTTTGGTAAACGGTGCGTCCGCGCTCGGCCTTCTCCGAGAGCTTGCCATCAACCAAATAGGGACTTGGCACAGGCTGCAACTGCTTCAAATACTCATCCACGCACGTTGCTATATCCTCGCCTACCTCGTTAAACTGGATATACTTAAAGCCGGCACGCACAGCCTTCTCGGCGTGCTCGCGGATACCCGAAATCATACTTGGAGCCGTGAAGTGAGCCTTCATCATACTCTTGCAGTTCTTGGGGTTACCCGTGCCGTCGTTGAGATTATCCCAGTTAAGGCCATCAGTACGACCTTCGCCGGGGTGACAGCCGTTGCACGACTGCCAATTCTGGAAGCAGTAGGTCGCATCGTTAAAATACTTCTCGCCCTTGTCTACATCGCTCTCTGTGCGGTTTACAACAAGTGGTGTACTCTTAATATCGGTTGTGTTACTGAGATTTACGATATTAAGGTCATCTGAAAAGAATGTAGGCACATAGGCAACATTATCAACGATGATAAAGTTGCGGGGGCCATTACCCTTCAAGGCTACTCTTTCACGCAGACCCACGACAAATTTCAGGTCATACGACAGCGACTCCTTATCCGTCACTTGCCCATATCGCTCAACAAATGCGGGATAGTCAATAACACTTATCTCGTGTGTGCCGCTATGCGAGATGACCAGCTTCTCGGGCGTACACTTAACATCCCATACTCCCGCAGCACCTCTATCTACCTCATCGAGCAGCACCGCTCCGCCGTAGGTCAAATCCTTTGTCGAAATGACACTCACAGCACTTGTATTCATCCAGCCCTGCTGCAACTGCGAGGTGGGAATCTGAAAACGGCCAAGATTGTGAGTCACAAACAGATAGTCGCCCTCGGGGCTGAGTGTCATACCTCGCAAAGCATTACTACCCGTAGCCAAAGTGATATCCTTTATCTTCTCAAAACTCTCAACATCTATAACCGACACAGCTCCCGCCACATAGTCCTGATTAGCTCGTCCCACAGGCAGGAAGTTTGCTGCAAAGAGGTAGCGGCCATCCTTCGACAGCACCGCATTCTTAGGCTCACGCAACACCCTGACCTCACGCTTGACAGCCCTTGTCGCAAGGTCTATCTCAGTGATGGTGGTCTGAAACTGATTACACACATACAAACGCTTGCCGTCGGCACTCAAAATTGGCGAACAAGCACCTCTACCCGTAGGTATAAACTGCACGGGGGCATTCTGCGCGGGGTCAATAACCTCCACACCACCCTTGGCAAAACTTGTGGTGACGTAGATGTACCTTCCATCGCTGACAACACCCGTAGGCTGCTCTGCCACACGCCACGTTTTTAAGCGGTTGCGGCCGTCAAGACTATAAAGACTCACGCTATTTTCACAGCGCTCGGCAGTGAGAAGTTTATCGCCATAGGGGGCAATGTCGTTTATATACAGCGGCTTGGTAGGTTCCAGGCGAGACTCCTCATAAGTGAAGCCCCACAAACCCACCACCAGCACGGGTAGTAATAATAATATAAAGGTGCGTAGTTTCATTAAAACACTTATTATAACTCTGCCAATAGATTTGTCAGCTTCTCAAAACGTGGATATACCTGTGAAGCATACTCCTCGGCAGCCTCCGTAGGAGTATATTCTGCCTCGGTGAGGTGTATGCTGTCCAGCTGCGAGTAGTCGCTCCATACACCCGTACCCTTGAAAGCAAGTGCCGCAGCACCCAAGGTGGCTGCCTGCTGGTCGATGTTGGTCTTCTCGACTACGGTGTTGTATATATCCGAGAATATCTGCATCCAAATCTTACTCTTGGCACCACCGCCTACAATGAGCATCTTCTCGATATTTGGGTAATACAAGCGGAAGATATCCAGTGCCTTTTTAAGGTTCAGGGCAACACCCTCCATACTTGCACGTATCAAATCCTCGCGCGTATGCTGCAACTTCAAGCCGGCAAAGCCTCCCGTAATATTTGGCGTAGGCTCAATGCTTGAACCTCCCGCAAGGCTTGGGTTGAAGATAACGCCATTAGCACCCACAACAGATGCCTCAGCCAACTTATTCATAGCATCATAGCTATTCAGGCCGCCACTCTTCTCTGCCTCCATCAAATCCTTGCACAGGTTGTTGCGTACCCACTGGAAGCTGCTGCCCGCCGAGAAGATACACGTTGCCGATGCATACATGTTAGGAATAAGGTGTGCAAAGACATAAGGCTTATACTTAAAGTCGAGCACAGGCTCATTTGCCACCAGAGCAATCCAGGCCGAAGAGCCCAGCGACGTATACACCCTGCCATCGGCATTACCCTTGGCACCCAGCGCCATACAAGAGTTATCCACACCTCCGCAGATAACCTTAACGTGCTCAGGCAGACCTGTCAGGCGCGCAACCTCAGGGGTAATAGTACCCAGCACGCCATCCGAAGGTACAATCTCGGGGAAGATGTCTGCACCCACACCCGAAGCCTCTATGTAACGCTCATCGTAGCCCCACTTCTTCAAGTTAAAGACACCACTGCCCGATGCATACGATGGGTCGGTAGCCAGCACACCCGAGAACATATAGTTACAGTAGTCCTTTGTGCCTATAACCTTATCTATGCGCTCGAACATCTCTGGCTCGTGCGCCTTATACCACATTATCTTAAACACTGAGTAGCAAGGTGCAGGGAAGCCGTTTCCGGTAGTCATATACCACTCCTCATAGTTCACCTTCTGGAAGAACTCCTCGGCCTCCTTCTCGGCACGCTGGTCGCTCCATATTGGAGTGAGCTCACGCAACAGAGAGCCATCCTTGCCGATAGGCACAACACCCAGGCTATGGCCTGAGATGGCCAACGACACGATGTTATTCACCTCCTCAGCTGTGCGGTCGGCGAGCAACTTGTGGGTTGATTCCACAATGGCACCCCACCAATCATCAGGACGCTGATCCTGCCAGCTATCCTCCGAGAAATAGGTTTTGTAAGGGATAAACGAGTCCTTGATAATCTCGCCTTTATCCGAAACCAGCGAAGCCTTTGCTCCGCCAGTTCCCAAATCATAAGCTATTGCGTACTTCATTACTCACACTCCTCCATAATCTTGATTGCAGACTTGTAGCCGATACCGAAGCGGCTCACGCCCTTATCCTTCATCTCCAACAGTGTCTTCAAGTCACGAACACCACCCGCAACCTTCAAAGGGATAGCATCTCCAACGGTTGATTTGATGATGTCGATGTGGTGCATAGTGGTAGAGCCCGCCCAGCCTGTACCTGTCTTCATATATGCTACGCCGCAGTCGCAGATAATCTGCGAAGCCTTGGCAATCTCCTCGTCAGTGAGCAAGCACACCTCCATAATAACCTTCAAAGGCAGTGGAGCCACAGCCTCCTTAACGGCCAGGATGTCGCTCTTAACCTCGTCGTAGAAGCCTGATTTGAGCTTACCTATATTCATAACCATATCCACCTCGTCGCAACCTGCCGCAACAAGTTCCTTGGCCTGACTGACTTTCATTGTTGTAGTCTCGCCACCCGAGGGGAAGCCTACGATACCGCCTATGCCTGTCTTGGGCAACGCCTTGACGCTATCCTTAATCTTCTCAATCATACTTGTCATTGTGAAGACACAGATAAAAGGATACTTCTTGCTTGCCTCTAAAATCTGCTCAATCTCTGCCCATGTAGAATCAGCTCGAACGGCGCTGATGTCAATCATTTGTGCTATTTGCTCCTTGTTCATAGTTGTATTTGTTTATTGTTTTACTCTTTTGTGTTGTTTAGTTCTGTGGGTCGTAATACTTCTCGCCACTTGCTATCTTCTTGTTGCTTGTGTTGATTTCGGCAACCTTCGCATCATACTTGTCAAGCATTGCCTGATGACGCTCGCAAGGCACAAGTTTCTTCTCTATATCGCCTCGTGGTGTCGCCTTCAAACGCTCCTTACCCAACTTAATGAGTGCCACAGCCTCATCATACTTAGCCTTGTCACCGCGTATGCCGTCAAGGATAGGGCTCTTCTCAGGGCGATCGAATGCTATCTGTGCTGTCATCTTACGATAGTGAGCATTCAACTTCCTGATGTTCACGCCCGTAAGCTCCGACAAGCGGTCTATCTCCTCGTATGTAAGAGGACTACGGCCCGCCAGGGTATCATCAAATGCCGACTCATAAACAGGATAGTACACACCATTCAGGTCCATCCAGGCATACAGATACTCCTTCTCCTTCTGCGTGAGCTTCACGCCATAGTGACCATTCTCGATGATTTGCGACAGACGGCTTGGGTAGCTACCCCAAGAGTATGCCTGCTGAATCTGCGCAGGGCCACCACCAATAAGCTTCACCGCCTTGTGCATATAGAGGTTTACATAGGCTGCATTGAAGAATGGGTTCATATCCCTCGCCAAAACCAGCTTGCTGCGGTCATTCTCATCGAAGTCGTGACACTTAACACATCTTCTGTCCAGAATAGGCTGAACGTGCTCCATAAACGAGAACTTAAATGGCTCCTTGCCCATCCACTTTGTCAATTGGGCTGGCTTCTTGGTCATTGCTATTGGTCGCTTTGGCAGCGGCATAGGAATTGACAATCTGTCCTCGTGACAGCCCACACAACCGTTAATCTCGCCAGGCATAAGTGACACACCACTACGCATCGACTGAATCATCTTCTTATCCTTGTCCAGCAGCTGGAAGAACACGAACTTGCCGGCAGGCACCATAAAGCTTGCCGAGCCATCCTCCTCAACGGGTACCTCACCCAAAATCTGCTTATTCTCGAAGCTATGCCAGTTCAGACCGGGAGCCTGCTCGCCCTCGCCCTGCCAGTCACCTCGTGTCCAGCTACGCTTCTCAGGCGACTCTATGACTCTGAGCCACTTAACCTCACCCTTCTTTACGCCCTGCATATGAGTACCCTCATACACGTTCTCAACGTAGAACTGACCCAGTTCATCCTCAAAGTTACGCATCGTAGGCAGTGTCACAGCCTTGGCTGGCGCCTCAACGATATGTGGGTCAAAGAGGCTCTTTGTACCCTCAACGAGCAACTCCTCACTGCCGTCAGTACCTACAAGGTATATACCCTGCTTGAATGATTTCTTCTGAGTCTTCCACTCCTGATAAGGGTGGAGTGTGCGTGACACCAGGAACCACTCCTTGTTGATTGGATATGGATCCTCGTAACGATAACTCTTAACCCACTTGAAAGAGTCCAGATTACCATTAGCCACAATATTTATAGCCTCCTTGGGGAATATCTGCACCACAGGCTCACGACCATCAACACCCTTCTTGCGGTCGATGATAGCCAACGAACCCCAGGCACGGTCGTGACACGAGCCGAAGATACATACTACAAGGTCGGTGCCGGGAATCTGACGTCCGTCAATCACACCGCCCGGGCTGGCTGTGTTGTTGCCATAGTATATGGCGTGCTTTGTACCGTCAGGGTTCACAGTCCACAAGCCCTGCGCATCGCCGAAGTTTCTGTCCACATACTCCCAGCGGTCGTACAGAATACGGCCATCGCTCAGAAGTGACGAGTGACCCTCAAACAGTGTGCTGACACCAATCTGAGTGATGTTGGCACCGTCGGCCTCCATACGGAACAGGTTACCCATAATGTGACGATTACACATACAGTACTTAGGCTGACGTGTCGATGTAAAGATAATATTACCATCAGGCAGATACAGTGGGTCGATATCCGAAATACCCGCAGCCGATGTAAGCTGCTTCATATTGCTGCCGTCAAGACCTATCTCGTAGATGTGGTAACCATCCTTCTTATCTTTGCGCATAGAGAATATTACGCGCTTGCCGTCGGGCGAAATCTCAGGGTCACGCACAACTCCCGTATCTATCTTTACGAGGGTGCGGGTTGTGCCACTATCAACATCATACACCTTCATAGCGCCACCTGGGGCAAACTTCCACTCATTTATCTCTCCCGCCTGAAACAATGTAGCAGTGTTGTGATGGTCAACAGCGTACTGATTGCGCTCGATGTAGAGAATCTGCTTACCGGCCAACACTTCACGAGCCTTTGCCGACAAAGTGATAGGCGTATTCTCCTGCGCCTGAATTAAGGTTGTGCCACAAAACATTGCGACAAACACATAGCATAAAAACCAACGTGCTGTAAATCTTTTCATTATAGTATATATTATGGTTATTCTCCACAAAGTTACAAAAAAAGAATTAAATACCCACCCAAATAACAAAAAAAAGTTGTGCATCACCCGAAGATAACGCACAACCTACCAAAATAGTTACAAAAAGCTCTCTATTGCTGCAAAAACTCCTTATTCACAACAACACGCACAGCCTTGTGACGCATATCAAATTCCAGAGGCGTATTACCCAGCAACTCGCCATCAACCTCAACCAGGATATCGGGCGTAGATTCAATGCGCAGACGCTTGCCACGATAATGCTTGACGTGACCAATACTGTAAATATCGCCGTTGAACAGGCGTCGCAGGCGGAAGATAATCTGCCACCAATACATAGGCGAGATAAGCGTAATGTCAAACAAACCGTCATCGGCCACAGCCAGCGGAAGTTGCTGCGTACCACCACCATTATATTTACCAATACCGATGGCTGCACTGAACAGCAGATTGTTGTGCACCAGCACATCATCAATCCACACCTTCACACCCGTAGATTTATAGTGCAGGAAGCTCTTTACACAGCCCTGTGCGTAGAGGTGTGGTCCCCGCTTACCCAAAGCCTTATAGTGCTCGTAAATCTTCGTCACCGAAGGGTCAAAGCCCACACCCGACACATTTGCCATATAGCGCACCTGGCTGAATTGCGACTGCTCGTAACGCACCTCACCAATATCCTGCAAGAAGGTATATCCCTCCTTTATGGCGCGAATAGCCTCGGAGTAGTTCTTGGGCAGGCCGAACATACGAATCCAGTCATTACCCGTACCTACCGCCACAACACCAATGGTCACCTCCGAGGGCTCGACACTCTTCTGAATAAAGAGTCCGTTTACCACCTCGTGAAGCGTGCCGTCGCCACCAATAACCATAATGCGGCGATAGCCGTCATTTACAGCCTGCACGGTAAGCTCCGTAACATGATGTTTATGCTGCGAAAAAACCAACTCGTAAGGAATCTCATTCTCTCGTATGAGCTTTGTGATAAGTGGCAAATCCTCCAAGCCGCGACCGAAGCCCGCCACAGGATTTACCAGCACATACCAAGTATTTGCTATGTCGTTATGAGGATACATTCTCAATTATTTTTTAGGTGCATTCTTCAATGTATGCAGCAGGAAATCGTAGAATTTAGCCACCGATGCTATCTCAACCTTCTCATCAGGTGAGTGAGGGTAACAGATTGTAGGGCCAAAAGATATCATATCAAGATTAGGATACTTTCCGCCTATGATTCCACACTCCAAACCTGCGTGTATGGCCATCACCTCAGGACGCTTGCCGTAGAGTGCTTCGTACGACGCCAGCATAGCCTTCAAGATAGGCGACTCCATATTTGGATTCCAGCCATCATACGAGCCCGACAGCTGCACCTCGAAGCCTGCCATTTCAAGCACCGCCTTGATTGCATCAGCCAGAGCCTCCTTCTCGGTGCGCACGGATGAACGTGCAAGGGTCTGCACCTTGACACTCTTATCATCCGACACCACACGAGCCATATTATTTGAGGTCTGCACCAGTCCCGCCATTGCAAGCGACATCTTATCCACACCATCAGGACAAGCAACCATAGCCGCCATAAGCGACCACGCAACCTTTGCAGGCATAACCTTCTCGGGCGCAGCTACCTCCTGAGCCTTGATAGAGATGGCATCCTCAACGGCAGCATACTCCGCAACAGCAATCTTCTCAAATACTGCAACCTCGGCATTGAGAGCCTCAACATCCGCCGCCTTAACCATCACAACAGCCACCGACTCACGAGGTATGGCATTGCGCAAGCCGCCACCATCAACCTTTGCCAGCTTCAACTCCATCTTTGCCGACAACAGACGCAGCAGACGGAACAACAGCTTATTGGCATTGGCTCTCTGGCACACAATCTGAATGCCCGAGTGACCACCCTTGCAACCCTTAACAGCTATCTCAACAGCCTTATAGCCATCCTTTGGAGCAATCTCGGCATCATATGCAAGCGTTGCATTTACATCTATGCCGCCTGCGCAACCGACATACAATTCGCCCTCGGTCTCCGAGTCAAGATTAAGCAGAATATCACCCTTCAAGACGCCCTCCTTCAAGCCGAAAGCGCCATCCATACCCGTCTCCTCGGTCGCTGTGAAGAGAGCCTCAACAGCGCCGTGCTCGATGCTGTCATCCTCCATCACGGCCAATATAGCCGCAACACCTATACCATTATCAGCACCCAGGGTTGTACCGTTGGCCGTAACCCACTCGCCATCGATATATGCCTCGATAGGGTCATTCTCAAAGTCAAAGACCTTGTCGTTATTCTTCTGTGGCACCATATCGACGTGCGCCTGCAAGACTATACCCTTTCTATCTTTCATACCCTTTGTCGCGGACTTCGACATATAGACATTACCGGCCTCATCCACCAGGTGCTCGATATTGTGAGCCACAGCGAAATCAACAAGGTACTGACGAATCTTCTCCTCGCTATGCGAAGGACGTGGAATATTCACAATCTCAGCAAAGTGCTTCCACACCAACTCTGGTTTTAATGCTTTTAAGTTCTTATCCATAATCTCCTTTTTTTGTTATTTTTTCTATTTTCAATCACTTACTTTACCCTTCAAAACCCAATCCTGAATTTTGAATTACTCTTTCGGCATCCTCACCACGGGAGCCTCCTGCATAGCCTTCGCCTCACGCTCGGCACGTTTGTCAAAGGCTTCTACGATGTATTTAACCAGCGGGTGACGCACAATATCCCGCTTGTCGAACTCCACCATACCTATACCGTCTATCCCCCGCAGGGTCTCCATCGCCTGCGTCAGACCACTGTCGCTCTTGCGTGGCAGATCTATTTGCGTCACATCGCCCGTCACAATAAACTTGGCATTGCGACCCATACGCGTCAGGAACATCTTTATCTGCGAGCGTGTGGTGTTCTGCGCCTCATCCAGTATCACAAAGGCATTATCCAACGTACGGCCTCGCATATATGCCAGCGGCGCAATCTGCACCGTACCATCCTCCAAATACTTCTGCAACTTGGCTGCGGGAATCATATCGTTGAGCGCATCATACAGAGGTTGCAAGTAGGGGTCAAGTTTCTCCTTCATATCGCCAGGCAGAAAACCCAGCTTCTCGCCCGCCTCCACCGCCGGACGTGTGAGTATCACCCTGCGCACCTCACGTTCCTTCAATGCCTTTACAGCCAATGCTATCGCCGTGTATGTCTTACCCGAGCCTGCGGGACCCACAGCAAAAAGCAAATCATTCTTAAAGTACTTCTCCACCAGCTTGCGCTGATTTACCGTGCGTGCACGGATGACGTTGCCGTTATTGCCGTAAACGATGGTATCCTTGTCGCTCACAGGTTCTGCCGCATCGCTTATCCCCGTCGAGAAGGCTTGCGTCACAACCTCATTCGATATATGTCCATACTTCACATAGTATGCCACCAATGCTCCTATCTTACGCTCGAAGCTCTCAACATCCTGCTTTGCACCCAACACTTTGAGCGACGAACCTCGCGCCACAATCTTTACGCGGGGCGAGAGTTCACGCATAAGCTCAACGTAGGCATCCTGCGCACCATACAGCTCACGAGGGTCCACACCCTCCAATACAATCTCTTTATTTATTGACTCTGCCGTCATATATCACTAAAACATATACCCCAAACTAAACGTGGCCTGCCAACTGCGGCTCTTAAACTCAGCGGCCTTACCCGTTGCCGTATTACCCTCCAAAGGCTCTACACTCAACGCATTATTCACACTGCCCAGGCCACCCACAAAACGTGCATCAAGCAGCAGACGACGTGTGATGTTCACTCCCACATTGGCTATCCACCCCACCATCGAGCGCACCTGCCCAAATTCCAGACGTTCATATCCCACCACATAACGTCCCGATGCCATTGGCGAAAGGACTATGCCCGCCCCCACACGCAGGGGTCTTAGCCCACGAAAAGAGAACATTACGGGCACCTCCACAATATTCGAGCGCACCTCCACCGTGCGCCCCTGCACCGTCGCATCTATCTTGTTAAAGGCATAGGCCACCTCCATCTGCAAGGCATACTTGCGCTCCCATATAAGCGAGAACTGCACACTGCCCCTGAATCCTATCTTGGGAGCGAGCGCCACCTCAGCTGCCGAGGGCGTTATATCCATATAGTTGGCACCCACCACAATGCCCATCTCTGCCGTGCGGTTTATCCCATCATTGGCGTAGCTAAGATTCCGATGAGAGGCATAACTACGCGACTGCGCACAAACAGCACCCGCTGCGCCACACGCAACAAGCAACGATAGTATAATTCTGCGCCACATCATCATTCCAACTCCTTTCATGGGTGCGGTGCACCACATACAACACCCACCCACGATTACATTTTTCAAATGTACAACAAATTTATGAAACTACGAAATTTTCGCCACTTTTTGTGGAATGATACCAATGAATAGGGATTTTGAAGAGATCCTCGAATTTAGAGAGATTAAAGAATTTAGGGAGTTTAGAGAATTTAGCGACATCACAAAAAAAAATCCCTAAACTCATTAAATTCCCTAAATTCCCTAAACCTGGGGACTCGACCGCCGCAGGCGAAGCGAGGATACCTTATAAGCAAAGCGCATAAATA
Source organism: Alistipes sp. (assembly GCA_045603645.1). Lineage (GTDB taxonomy): Bacteria > Bacteroidota > Bacteroidia > Bacteroidales > Rikenellaceae > Alistipes. Next base: position 51,358 of record JAZUMN010000065.1, read on the forward strand.
TCTTTCCATCCTCGCAACCCCTTATTAAGCGAGAGTGCCCGACGCCCAAAAGCAACGAGCAGGCGAAGCCTTGTGTTTTGTGCTTGGAGGGGCGAGAGTTTACTCTTGCCAAATCACAAGCACAAAAAAAGAGCCTGTCTAACAATGAAAAGAGTTAGGCAGGCTTTTTTTTGGAGTTTATATAAGATTGAGATAAACGAGCGATAATTTTGTTGTATTTTGGTTTAAGCAGCGAAAAGATGCGTATATGCGTCTTTCATATTGC
>JAZUMN010000066.1:0-16123 GCA_045603645.1 Alistipes sp.
TTGGCATCTGCCTTGTCTGAAAAATGCTCATTTACGCCGAGTAAACTGCGCTTTTTCATCCTGCGAGCAGCTTCAAAATAGCTCTTGTTATACAAATTCAAGGAAAAGAGGTTGTCCTTCAAAAACTTGTTGGACAACCTCTTAAATAATGGAATTATATATCGTCATGCCACATTTTTGCACTCGGCAGCCGTGGCAGTAGTGATTAGGGCACAAGCAAAAATGATTGGCATCTACCTTTGTGGATGGGCGGTGGCAGGAGCAATAAAACATTTAGTAAGCGGTAGATTCCCATCGTCGCTTTCGCTCCGGGGAATGACGTTTATTTTATTACCTCTGCTCTCGCCTTAGGGATGACGTGTATAGGGTCTTTCCTAAGGAACAAAACAAAGAGTTATGGTGTTTTGCTACCAGTCGAGTCCATTGCCACCTGTTGGGTTCTCCAAGGAATTCTTGGTCTCCATCTTAACGTTCACAACAGCTGGGAAGATGTAGCGTATATCGCCACGCTCGGCAAGCGAGCTCTCCATAGCCTTGCGGCTGCGCTTTACCATACCGTTGAATACCTCGGTGTCATTGAAGTTGATTACAACAGGCTCGTCAAGATTTATCATATGGTCGTTGAGGTGAAAATTGACGTTCTTGTAGTCGCACTTGGATACGTTGATTGTGTTGCCGTCAATCTCGGCTATGATTGTTGCTTCGTTTTTATACTCCGACTCGTCGATAGATATCCAGTAGAATGATGTGCGCTTAACCTCCGCCTGACGCCATACAACTCTTACGGGGTAGGGATCGCGTGTGAACTTTGCCATCCAGGGGACTGCTGCGCGGTCCTCGTTGTCCATCCAGTGGCCCTTGCCTGCTACGATGTGTGTTTCGTGTATGTAGCCATATGGATCCTCGGCGTGCAGGGCGTCCAGTATCTTGTCATACTCGGCTGCAACGGTGTTTCTGTTGAAAGAACTATCGTTTGCTCCCACCCATATTGAGAATGGGGTGTTGCGCAGGCTGAGCATTGATACTCCGTTGGGGTGACCCGCCATCATCGACACGGCAGCCCATCTGTCCGCCATACGTGGTCCCATCTTATAGGCTCCATCGCCACCGGCAGAGTAACCCATTAGATACACCTTGTCGGGATTAACGTCCCACGTTGCAACGGCTGCCTGAATAAGTTGCTCGAAGAGTTCGTCAAGACCCTCCTTAAACCACATATTCCACTCATCCCAAGGTGCACGAGGCGCTACATAAACACCCTCCTCGGGGGTGTAAAGGTATTTCTGATTATCCCACTGTCCGTCGTTGGTAGAAGCCGGCGCGCTACCACCGCCGTGCATAGAGATATAGAGGCTGCGACCACCGGCAGGCTTTTCGCCATAGGTAGCAGTCCATATTTTGAGTTGCAGTCCATTGTTTGTAAATACGTTGTTTGCTATGGCTGTTGCATATTTTGACTTTGTGCTTGTGAGCCACTCCTGAACCATCTGATTCATTATCTCCTCGGCCTCGGTGGCTGATATATCGCCGTCAAACTCCATTGTAAGGCTGTGAATCTGGTTACGCTCAACAGTGAATTTTGAATCAAACTCCTCCTCTATGGTGTTGCCCTCGGTGTCTGTGATGGTGATGGTGACACCCTTGTCGAAAGTTGTTGGAGGGATAACCAATATAAAGTCCGTGGCTGTGCTCTCAGTAAGGCCGAGCGTAGCGCCGTTGCCGCAGGTGAGGGTGATGGCCTTGCCATTACCTGAGAGAGATAACTTGTCGCTGGTCATATCAAAGGACGCATTGCCTGTCAACACCTCGTTGTTGTTACCCTTTAACTCAATGCTTGCAACCTCTGCCGAGCCATACAGGCGCAGACCTATGTATCCGCATATGTTCTTGAAATTAAAGTCATAGTCGCCCTCCTCGGCTTGCTTGGCAACCATTACGCTTGACTTTACACCCAAACCTTCGCCTGTGTAGGTCTGCTCGGCTGGTAGTGTGAAGTATAGAGTGTTGTTGCTCAGGGAGTTGCTGTCAGAGTAAGGGTAAATAGCATAGTAGGTTGGTATTGAGCCTCCTTTGACAACCCTTATGGCAGTAATAGTGCCGGTGAAGTCGCCTGTCTTGCCTGCGAACTTGTACTGGGAGTTTCCCGCGGTGTTGTGGAAAACCGACACAAGGTCATCTTTGTCCCACGATAAGTAGTGCTTTTTTTCATCGTTGTCCGTAGAGATGTAGCTCTCCTCTATATCCACCGTGAACACAGGGGCAGAATTAGGGTCTTCAAGTTCAGGCCCATCTTGTTTTGCACAACTCAAAGCTGCTAATAATGCAATAGTGGCAAAAAACATCTTTTTCATATGGTTTTAGTTGTTATGTTAGTAAATAATTTTTTCTCCCGTTTTTCGCAAGAAGGTGCGCAACTGAAATAGTCTTTGCGTAACCTACACAAAGTTACATATAATTTTGTAAAAATCAAAAGCTCCTTTTCGGAAGATGTATTAAATAGAAAAAAAAGCAGTGAAAATATTTGGCGAATTTGAAAATTTGTGTATATCTTTGTGATATTAAAATGATATTACTTTTAGCAACTAAAAACAATTATCTTATGGAGAACAAGAATTTTGAGTATTCGGGTTGGAAAATCAACGGTTTCGTGGCGTTGATGGTTATCTTTTTGCTGCTCGGTGGCGGCATTAGCCTGATTGTTGCGGGTGCAAACAGTGCGGATGCACCCCTTGATGTGATTATGATTGTGAGTGGAGTGGTGGTTGTACTCTTTTCGCTTGTGGCTTGCGGAGGCTTTATGCTGTTGGAGCCTAACGAGGCACGCGTGCTTACCTTCTTTGGAAAGTATGTCGGTTCGTTCTATAAAACAGGTTTCTGGTGGGTTAATTTCCTTATCTCGGCAAAGAATATATCGTTGCGTGCGCGAAACCTCAATGCAGAGCCTATAAAGGTGAACGACAAGACGGGTAACCCCATTATGATTGGTTTGGTGCTGGTGTGGAAGCTCAAACAGGATGAGATTTATCGTGCCGTGTTCGATATAGATGTTGCAGCAAACCCTGCTACGGGAGGTGTGACGCAATATACGCGTATGAAGATGTTGGAGAACTTTGTGGCTGTGCAGAGCGATGCTGCGCTGCGTCAGGTGGCGGGCTGCTATGCCTATGACGATAATACGGCAGGCGGTGATGTGGTTACACTGCGCAGCAGCAGCGAGGAGATAAATGACTTGTTGGAGGAGCGCCTTTCAGAGCGTCTGGCTATTGCCGGCATTGAGGTTGTTGAGGCTCGTATCAACTACCTGGCCTATGCTCCTGAGATTGCAGCCGTTATGTTGCGTCGCCAGCAGGCAGATGCCATTATCTCGGCTCGTGAGAAGATTGTCGAGGGTGCTGTGTCGATGGTTAAGATGGCGTTGGATAAGCTCTCTACGGAGGAGATTGTTGAACTCGACGACGAGCGCAAGGCGGCTATGGTTACCAACCTGCTTGTTGTGTTGTGCGCCGATGAGTCAGCGCAGCCCGTTGTAAACGCAGGTACACTGCATCATTAGTTCCTCAATGGCAAAGAGAGCAGAAAATAAGAGTTTCGTATTGCGCGTGGATGCTCAGACGTGGGATGAGTTGGAGCGTTGGGCTGAGGATGAGTTCCGCAGCGTGAATGGGCAACTGCAATGGATTATTGCAGATGCCCTGCGCCGTAGCGGCCGCATGAAAAAGCGCAAGGCGACAGAAGAAGTAGAAGAGCAGAAGTGAGTATGACGGTGAGTCTGTTTGTGGCTGTTGCCGTAGCTTTGGTGCTGCGTGTGATGGATATTGTGAAAGGATAGAGGTATGAACGAACTTAAAAAACGGTGGTTTCAGATAGTGTGGGCAGGGCTTACACTCTGTTCGTTGGTGTTTGCTTGGATAAGGCGGGGTGTAGATGCCCAGTGGGTGCAGAGCCGGGCATTTGAGGTGCTCAGTGATGTGCTCGGGTGGATAGTTCTGGTGATGACCGTTGTGTTGTTTGTGGTGCATTGCATTGAGAATTACCATACGGGACGTCGTTACTTCTGGCGTATATGCCGCCGTTGGGGTAGTGCTCTGTTCTGGGGCGTGCTTATGGCTTCGGTGCTGGTTGTTGTGGTAAAGTATTTCAAGTCGGGAGGAGCGTTTGCAGCGGCATTGCCCGATAAGGAGGTTAATATCTTTTTGTTTGTGTTGCTTAGCCTCGGCGGTGTGCTGTATATGATTGCAAAGTATAAGTATAATCATCCAAATAAAGATTAGCTATGGGTTTGAAACTGATAAGGGCTGGGAAGTACTCCGGTGGAGGATTCTCTTATAAATATAGAGATTGGGTGGTTGAACTATCTATTATGCTGTGGCTCGGCATTATGCTTTTGGGTAAGTATTTAGGCTGGGAGCAGACTTGGTGGGTGTATGTTGTTGATTTCTTTATTGTCGATATAGCCTTTTATAGATTCAACAGGATGCTGCCCCGTCGTTGCTGGCGTTCGGTGTTTTACTACTCACTATATTGTGCTGCGGCATTCGTTATAGGCTACACGATAGTATATTTTCAAAATCCCGACTATCTCATCGCTGAGAATGAGTGGGTCAAGGCTGTGATTATAATCTCTATATTTTTGGCAGCGGCAGCCTTTGGTGTGTTTATGTGGTTTAGACGCGTGAAAACAGGTAAGGCTGTTTTGCAGGGGCGCACGCTGCGTGTAAGCAAAAGAAAATTAGTGTATTAAATATGAAGAAGATAGTTGTCTTTACGGGGGCGGGTGTGAGTGCCGACAGTGGGCTTTCGACCTTTCGTGATGCCGATGGTTTGTGGGCAAATTACAGGATTGAGGATGTCTGCACACCCGAGGCGTTACGGCGCAACCGAGCCCTGGTGGTGGAGTTTTATAACAAGCGCCGCAAGGAGTTGCTTTCGGTGGAGCCCAACCCTGCGCACTACGCTATTGCTGAGCTCGAAGAGTGGTTCGATGTTGAGGTGGTGACGCAGAATGTCGATAACCTGCACGAGAGAGCAGGCTCTACGAAGGTGACGCACCTGCACGGCGAGTTGATGAAGTTACGCAGCGAGCGCAACGCGGAGCTTATCGTGCCAATCGAGGGGTGGGAGCAGAGCCTTGACGCTAAGGCTGAGGATGGAGCATTGCTGCGTCCTCATATTGTCTTTTTTGGCGAGTCAGTGCCTATGTTTGATAGGGCTACGCAGCTTGCGGCACAGGCCGATGCGATGATTGTCGTAGGCACATCACTTGCGGTATATCCTGCGGCTATGCTGGTGCGCTATGCCAAGGCGGGCGTGCCTATCTATGTTGTGGACCCGGGTAATCCCGATGTTTCGATGATACGCAACCCCCTGACACACATCAAGGCGCGTGCTGCGGAGGGTATGCCTGAACTTGTAAAACAACTTGTCTTGCAAAAGTAATGAATACCAAGCGTTTTCGTCATCGTGCCGAGCAGCTTGCCGTGTTCTGTCGCGAGAAGGGTTATAATTGCGATGTGGTGCTGCTGTGGAATTTGTCGCTGCACTCGGGGCGCAGACGCTTTGTGGTGTGGAATGTGGCAAAGGGTAGGGCGGAGCATTGCTTTGTATGCTCGCACGGCAGCGGCAGCGCAAAAAACAGGGTGCGCAGTGCCTATGCCGAGTGCAGTAACGCCGAGGGTTCACACCTCAGCAGCGTGGGGCGAGCTCTTGTCGCCGAGCGTTACGAGGGTCGCTACGGCGTATCGTATGGATGGACTGGATGAGAGTAATTCTGCGCTACGCGAGCGTTGCATCGTTCTGCACGGCTGGCGATATACCACTTCATTTCCCATCTATTCTCTCCCCACCGCAGGCAGTTGGGGCTGCCCCGTGTTGTCAAGAAAGGCGATGCGCGTAGTGGATGCTATCCTGCAACGCGAGCAGAAGGTTGTGCTGTGGGCGTTTAAGTAGCCTTGACTAATGCGTAGCCTTATACCAATCGGTCTGAGTGTAATAGTATTGATATACCTCGGCAGGGGCAGAGGTGTTTAGTCCTGAGTAGGCATCCACATCAATCTTATAGGTGCCACCAAAGCTGCCATAGGCAGAGTAGAATTTATCAAGCGTATATCTCTTTACTACGGTCTTATCCAACTGAGCCTTAAAGTCGGCTTTAAGAGTCTCGTCGCCGCAGTAGTGATTTACATAGTCACCCAGGTCGAAGAATACGTGGCGCGACTGACCCTCGTAGAATTGTATGTCGGAAAGGGCGTAGTCAAGCGTTGTGCCCTGATTTACGCGCTTCATCTGCTCAGCCAGAGCATCCAGCTCCGAGCAGTCGATTAACGATATAGACCCTGAATAACCTCGACTGTTGCGGTAGTAGGTGTTAAACTCCTGGCATACAAGGTCAAGGTCATAACCTGTGCCATAATTTTCCAACAGGTGAGGCATAATGTTGATGTAGGGGAATCCGTCGCCCATAATCTCACACACCGAGCCTACGATATATTTAGCATTGTTGCGCAGCACATACGCCGACTCAATATTTGCCATAAAGCAGGCGTCGAAGAGTATGTACTCCATCTGCTTGCCCGTCAGGGTGAGTGCCTCCGAAAGGGTAGATATGTTAAATGCGTTTTGTAGATTGCTCGCCTCGCCAATAAAACGTGTTGTGATATCGCCCGTCTGCTGCCAGAAATCATCCTCCGAGGTGCTCCTGAGCGTTGCCGCAGGTCCGTCGGGTGTAGCTCCAATAGGTATCCAGCCCAGGCCGTGAGAGCCTATAATGAGCGAGTAGGTGCTGGCAGGTGCCAGGCGCATAACTTCGCTGAGGTAGTAGCTAAGGTGCTCGGCATCCATATACTCGGGCAGGTCATACTTGGCAACCTTCACCTCCTCGCACAGACCTCTGTTGTAGGTGAGCTCAATTATCTCGGCGCTGTTCTTCTCGCTCTGCTGGAAGAAGAGCATAACGCGGCTGCCTCCCTTGATGTCGGTGCGCAGAGCATCCTTTATAGCCGAAATGTTTTTGTAAAAGTACATTGTAAGGTCGGTGCCTGCAAAGTAAAATATGAGGGTCTGCTTTGACTCGGGGTCATGTGTGAAAACAACTTTGTTGTTGCATCCAACAAACGACAACGACAAGGCTGCAATCAGTGTGACGGCCAACAGGTTGTGAAAAAATCTCTTCATAGCTATTTGTACTCTTTAACACCCAGGTTGTTAAACTGCCAGGTGCGCTTTTTCTTAAATGTTACATCTTCGGGTTTGTTGCGGTATATACGGCTGTAATCGAAGTAAAATCCCTTTATCCTGCCGTCGGGCACTCGTCGGGGCTTCACCAGCGGTATGTATTCGCACGTGCGGCTTACAATCTGCGCATCCCTGCACTCTAACTCCATTGACGCCATAAGCTCCAAGGCGTGCGAGAACATAATAATATGCATCGGATACTTCTCCGTGCGGCCATCGCCCGATGACTTTATCGTTTCAAGTATGCCGTTCAGGTGGCGGAAGTAAGCCTCCTCCTTTGCCTTGTCGCCGCGGTGCCCGTATGCAAATACAAGTATATTGAGCACCATAGGGTTAAAGGGGTCGATGAGCATCGCCTGGCGGCACTTCGTGATGATATGCTCCAAATCATCCTTGCGGGGACGCTGCATATCGATAGTAGTCATCGTGGCGTAGAGCTCGTCTAACGCAGGGTTTGCTGCAAAGGGCTTGTAACTTTCGTTGTAGGCGTAGCCATAGTACAGGTAGTGATAATCCTCCTCGGTGAGAGTCTCGGCGGCATTGTAGCGCATCAAGAGCGAGGTGTAGTAATATGGCGACGAGCGGTCGATAATCTTGCGTAAGATATCCTCCTCGTCGGGGACCTTGGCCCACACGGAGAGGGGTAGCACAACCGCTGCAACGATATATAAAATAACTCTTTTCATTATGTGTGTTTATGTGCTAAACGTAAAGCCTAACACAATTCGTATTCGCGAATCAAACGCTCCAACTTTTTCATCAGCAGGTCCGTTGCCGGTACCAGAGGCAGACGCAGATTGTTGTCTATCTGCCCGAGCAACGTAAGCGCACCCTTGACACCTACGGGGTTGCCCTGCTCGAAGAGGGCACACACAGCCTCGTGCAGAGGCTCGTAAGCCTCGTCAGCACGGTCAAACAGCCCCTGGCTTGCCAGGTAAACAACGTGCGAGAAACGCTTTGGGAAGGCATTTATAGCCACCGAGATTACTCCGTCACCGCCCTTGCGCATAACATCTACGGTCATACCGTCATCGCCCGAGAGGACAAGGAAATCCTTGGGGCAGTGCTTTATAATCTGCTCTATTTGGTCAATCTTGCCCGAAGCCTCCTTTACGGCTATGATGTTGTCGAAGTCACGAGCCAGACGGCACGTTGTCTCGGCCGACATATTTACACCCGTACGTCCGGGTACGTTGTATAAAATCACGGGCAGGGGTGACGCCTTTGCAACGGCTGCATAGTGGCAGTAAAGACCCTCCTGCGAAGGCTTGTTGTAGTATGGCGTGACGCTCAGTATGGCTGCTATGCCGTCAGTGTCCATTGTCTTTAACTCCTCGACAAGAGCTGTGGTGTTGTTGCCTCCCTTGCCCAAGACGATAGGCACACGGCCATTCACCTGACGCTTGATAAACTCCACAACCTCAGCCTTCTCCTTGGCGCTTAGTGTTGGGGTCTCGGCTGTGGTGCCGAGGGCTACGATGTAGTTCGTGCCACCATCTATCACATAGTCAATCATTCTGCCCAGAGCCTCCCAGTCGATTGTCATATCGGCCTTGAAAGGCGTTATCATGGCGGCTCCGCAGCCGCTGAGTGGATGTCTTTTCATATCTTAAAAGCTTTTTCTCATTAAAATAAACTACCCTGCACAGGTTGCTGTGCTATATTGTTCTTCTCATTTTCCTGTTGTGGAGCGCTGCCCGTGCTGTCGGGAGCTGAGCTTGTGATTTTGCTTTCAGCACTGCTTGCACCCGCCTTATTGCCCTCAATAAGCTGCAAGAACTCCTGCTCCGAGATAATCCTAATGCCTAACTTCTGCGCTTTCTGCAACTTTGCAGGGCCTATCTTTGCTCCTGCCAGCAGCAATGTGGTGTTTGCCGATACGGCTGCAAGGTTCTTACCTCCGTGAGCCTCGATTAAGGCTTTCAGCTCGTCGCGCGAATGAGTCTCGAAGGTGCCCGAAATTACTATGCTCTCGCCCTCCAAGGCGTTGGATGCCCTCTGTTGCTGCACAGCCTCAAACTGCAAGCCGGCACATTTCAGGCGGTGGATAATCTCGCGGTTCTGCTCGTCGGCAAAGTAGTCGATTATCGAGTCGGCAATCTTCTCGCCCACCTCCTCGGCTTCGAGCAACGCCTCACGCTCGGCACTTATGATAGCCTCCATACTGCCAAAGTGCGCAGCAAGGTACTTCGCCGTAGTCTCGCCCACGAAACGTATGCCCAAGGCAAAGAGTACGCGGTTGAAAGGCACCTGGCGTGAAGAGTCTATGCTCTGCACAATATTTCTTGCTGACTTCTCGCCAAGGCGTGGCAGCGTAGCAATCTGCTCTGCACGCAGGTCGTACAGGTCGGCAATGTTGTTAATAAGTCCATTCTCAAAGAGCAGCTCAACGGTCTCCTCGCCAAGCGACTCGATGTTCATAGCCTTGCGGCGTATGAAGTGAATTATCCTGCCTACAATCTGTGGACGGCAGTGGCTCTGGTTGGGGCAGTAGTGCTTCGCCTCGCCCTCGTATCGAACCAGCTCGGCACCGCACTCGGGGCAGTGGGTTATGTATTGCAGCGGAGCGCTTGAAGGGTTGCGCTCGCTAATCTCCACGCCCGTAATCTTAGGTATTATCTCTCCGCCCTTTTCGACATAGACCATATCGCCCTCGCGTAGGTCTAAGGCTGCAATCTGGTCAGCATTGTGGAGTGTGGCACGCTTTACGGTTGTGCCTGCCAGCAATACGGGCGAGAGGTTGGCTACGGGTGTTATGGCGCCCGTGCGTCCCACCTGATATGTGACTTTTAGTAGTCGGGTAAGTGCCTGCTCAGCCTTGAATTTGTACGCCACAGCCCACTTTGGAGCCTTTGCCGTATAGCCTAAGGCCTTGCGGTCGGCGTAACGGTTTACCTTGATGACTATGCCGTCGGTAGGGAAGGGCAGCGAGTGACGCGCCTCGTCCCAATGAATGATAAACTGCTCTATCTGCTCAAAGCTGTGACACAGAGCCGTGTGGTCAGAGACCTTGAAGCCCCAGCGGCGTGCCGCCTGCAAGCTCTCGCTGTGTGAGGAGAATGGAAGCTCCTTGCCTGCCAGCTGATAAAGGGTGCAGTCGAGCCCACGACGAGCCACAACCTGCGACTGCTGCTGTTTGAGCGTGCCCGCCGCAGCATTGCGAGGGTTGGCAAAGAGTGCCTCTCCCTGCTGCTCGCGCTCCTGGTTGAGGCGGTCAAATGACGAGTAGGGCATAAATATCTCGCCACGAATCTCGAAATAGGCGGGATAGTCATCGCCTTGGAGTACCAATGGGACGCTGCGTATGGTGCGCACATTCTCGGTAACCTCGTCACCTATCTCGCCATCACCTCGTGTCACAGCGCGCAGCAGACGGCCATTCTCGTAACAGAGCGATATTGCTGTGCCGTCAAATTTCAGTTCACATACATACTCTGCCTGCTCGACCTCCTGTTCGACCTTGCCAATCCACTCGCGCAACTCCTCCAGCGAGTAGGTGTTGGAGAGTGAGAGCATAGGAAAACTGTGTTTTACCGAGCGAAAGGCGTTCGTAAGGTCGCTGCCGACTCTCATTGTGGGCGAGTTGGGATCGTAAAACTCGGGGTTAAGTGCTTCAAGCTCTTGTAGTTGCCTGAGCAGCATATCGTATTCGTAGTCGGAGATTGCGGGTGCATTCTCGACATAATACTTATAGTTGTGCGAGTTCAGCGTTTGGCGTAACTCGTTAATCTGTTGCTCGATGGTCATACTACCTGTATTTTAAGTTGTAAAGGTACACATTTTGTTGAGAACAACCACAAAAAATAAAAAAAATGCAAAAAAAATATTATTATTTGTTGCGATAACAAATTTTGCTTATACTTGCAGAAAATTTCGGATTATATGACTGAAAACATTACAAAGAAGCGCTTAGTAACAGCTTTTAACAACCTTACGCCTGAGCAGCAGGCTGAGGTTAAGGCTCTCTATCCTCGCGGATTTGGCGAGGTTATGACCCGTATCGACAAACCCAACGGAGATTTTTTTTATGTAGTACCATATGAGACAGACGAGGTATCGTATTTGGTGAAGATTGATGTGAAGATAGATGATGCGTCTGAGGAGGAGATTGTAGATGACTTCTACGCAGACGATGAGATAAAGGGTGCTGACGAAATCGCCGATGATGAGATGGGCGAGGAGGATATGTAGCGAGGCTCGAAAGTGAGGGATAAGTATATTCCTCGTTAGTAAAAAATGAGAGGTTGTCCAACAAGTTTTTGAAGGACAACCTCTTTTTCTTGAATTTGTATAACAAGAGCTATTTTGAAGCTGCTCGCAGGCTGAAAAAGCGGAGTTTACTCGGCGTAAATGAGCATTTTTCAGACAAGGCAGATGCCAAAAGAGCCTTGTTAGACAGATTCTTTTAGTTAGAGAGATCTTCTCTACTCTTGCAATGTGCTCAGGTCAATATCCGTTATATACCAGCCACTCTCGTAGAAAGAGAGCTCATCCACCTTGCACTCTATTGGAGGAAATATGAGCTGGAACAAGCCCGTGCCCGACTTGGGAATCCAATACTTGACATCTATCTTTGTACCCAAGGCATCGCGGATAGGGTATATTCTGTTGCCCGTATCAAGTACCGCATTGCTCTGCAAACGTACCCAATATGAAGGAGGTCCCCAGATGCGGAAATCAACCACCGTCTGCTCGTCGGTAAAGGTTATCTTGGTAATCTTAATGTCTCTTGAAGCACGCTGCTTGGGGTTTACAACAACACCTCGTGGCGCACTCGTGGCGCTTACATAGTAGCTTGAGTCCCATCCACCGAAGAGAATCTTTTTTCGTTGCATACACATGGTAAACTCCATACGCACAGGCTCGCCATTATGCTTTGCAGGCTTCCATCGGGGTGATGCGGCGCAGATGTTCTCCATTATATCAGACATGCAATCTGCAAGACCCATATTGTCTATATGCGCCACAACCTGCCTACCATCAAGTACTTTGTCAAGATGAGACACAGCGTGCAACGAGCCATCCTTCTCGATAACAAGTCTAACCTTACAAATAATACCATTTGGCAGCTCTTTTAGTAATTTTTTATAAGCATCCTGGCTCTTCATCCATTCAACGAATTTTTCCTTTGCCTCCTGACCTCGCTTACCCATAAAACCTGGCTGTCGGTCGGCATAGGAGTAAATAATATCGGTCTCGGGAGATATGTCGAGTCGCTTCTGCGCATTGGGTGTGAGGATAACCTGCGTAGGCACGGCACGCTCAATAAGGTTGCAGTCGCGCTCGCAAAGGTAGAAGTATTCGACGTTTATCTGCTCCAAGGAGAGCTTGTCTCTGAGCTGCGCAACTGCGTAACGAGCCCAATCTCTTACGCGACGTACATCGGCCACCGTAGCGTCATTCTTGGCATCAACCACAATGATGGCATTGCTTTGAGGGTAGTCCCATCGGTGACGCCCTGCCCATTTGAGTTGCACTATCTGCGACGATGCGGTCTCGGTGATGAACTGTTGCAATACGGAGAGTATATTCCCCGAATTGAGGTTGCTCAGCTCAAAGGAGATGGTCTGCTCAATCTCTCCCGCCTTGATTTGTACATACTCGTCATCGACCGTGAGGCGGATGATGTCGGATAGCTTAACAAATGGGGTATCCTCGTCAGAAGAGGGTATGGGCGAAGCCATTGTAAACGCACGGTTATATCGCTGACTATCAGCCTTTACCGCAGGCTCAGGGGTGGGGTAGGCAGGCTTGGGAGTGAGTGTGTTGCCACTTGCAGTAGCTTTGGTAGCACTCTCGGCAGGCGAGGTTACTTCTGCCACCTTTGGCTCCTCTGCCACCTCAATCTCCTCTGTTACCTCAACTGCCGAGGTTGTACTTGACTCCTCTGCCACCTCTGCCACCTCTGCAATCTCAACGGCAGTGGAAGATTGTTTAATTACCATATCACTCTCGGCGCGCACGGCACCAAAAGCAAATACCAATGCTGCCACAACTGACAGCGTTACGCCAAGGCGTAGGAAGGGGTATTTCCCCTTTGTGAAGTTTGTCATCATAAGGAAACGCTTTTTTGAAGTTTGACTACTCAACCCATTGGCTATGTCGGGATGATAACCAAAGAGTTGTTGGAAAATGAGCTGTCGGTATTCATAAACGTCGTAACCTTCACTTAAAACATCGCTATCAGCCTCCCACTCGTGTACCTCGACAAGTGCCGAGCCTGCCAGCCACATCACGGGGTTGAACCACGCCACACATCGCAGCAGTTCCAGCGCCATACGCTCGGCGGTGTGATGATGTCGTATGTGGCTGAGTTCGTGCGAGATAACCTGACGGTGCTCGGCCTCGCTGAAAGCACGATTGGTAAATATCGTACGCCAAAACGAGAAGGGCTCACGCACGGAGTTGCTCACGGCAAGCGTGTATAACTCATAGACCGTGAGGTCGCTGTGGCGACGCAACTTACCTATTATATATATTCGCCACGCAAAACGGGCGAGGTTGAGTATCGTAATCAACAAGTATATCGCCCACACAACCTTTACAAGCACCTCCGACCAATCAACTGCCAAAAGGCGGGATGCGTTGGTTGCAAATACCACTGTTTCAGTGGAATCTGTTTGCATCGAATCCGTACCTTCTGCAGGCATTGCCACCGACAGGTCAGCGGAAGCCTCGGTGTTGTGAGCCGAGAAGACGGGAATCTCGTAGTAGAGGGTTTGAGCAGGGTAAAGGGGTAGTTCGAGCGCAGGAATAACCAGCGACGCAAACATCGTCACAACTATATAGCTGCGTGCCCACAGGTGCGCTATGCGACCCTCCAAAAGCAACTTATAGAGAGCCATAAAGACTGCGCTGCAAAGCAGAAATTCGATGATGTACTGTATCATAGGATGTCAACTTAGGGGCGCAAGCAATACCCGCGCCTAAAAAATGAGAGAACTTATTTATGCAACAACTTCATAATCTCGTCAGCCTCCTCCAACGAGATAGACTTGTTTGACGAGAGGAACGACACCATACGGCTTGCCGAGCCTCCGAAGAAGTTATTTAGCACATTGGTCATATAGTCGCGCGTGTAGCTCTCACGGTCCACAATGGGGTAGTACTCGTGACTTCTGCCGTAAGCTCTGTGGGCAATGTAACCCTTGGTTTCGAGGATGCGGACAATGGTCGAGACGGTGTTGTAGGCGGGCTTGGGCTCGGACATCTGCGCCAGGATATCGTTCACAAATCCGCTTTCACAGTTCCACAAAATCTTCATAATCTCCAATTCGGCAGGCGTAAGCTCCTGCGGACGAGGTCTTTTGGTTACCATATATTGCTGATTTTTAAGAGTTTTGGTTGTATTGAAATTTGTAATAGTTGAAAGGTTACGAGTTTATTGTTACACATTCAGTTCATTTTCCTAATGCAAATATATAACTATGTTTTTAGTTTTGCAACTATTTTTATAGTTAATTGCAAAAAAAGTTAGCAACGGCGGGGAAAGGGTTGTTGGGGATAGAAAATTTAGAGAGTTTAGGGTGCTTAGAGAATTTAGGGAATTTAGGAAATTTAGCGATGACGCAAAAAGGGGAGATTGAATAAAAAGAGGTTGTCCTTCAAAAACTTGTTGGACAACCTCATCGCTATTTATTTGGTAAACCTTTGATTTTACCAGTTCAAAATCTTCTTGAAGTCGTAAGCCTCTGGGTTAGGCACATAAGCCTTTGCAGCCTCGTAGTCAGCCTCGGTTACATAGTGAAGAAGGTTGTTGATGACCTGCTGAATCTTGTCAGACTCGATATTTACCAAACGTGGTGGAATCTTGCCTGTTGTTGGGTCCTGCAAATCCTTCAAGTAAAGAGGCGATACGAAACCATCCTGAGAGATGTAAACCATACAGCCTGTCTTGCCCTCAGAGAAGAGTTTATATACACCCATGCCAAGCTCCGAGCAGTAAACCAAGTCGTAAGCGATAGGTGTCTGGCAACGTACCTCGTAGCCAATCTCCACAGGACGAGACTTAACCTTCAAACCAATCTCTTTGAGCTTGTTCTCCAAAAGCTCGTTGAAGATGTTAGCCTTTGATACCTTACCAAGCTCTGGGTGACCGTGGTCGTCGTATGTGAAGTGGATGCCAGAGTTGCGAATCTCCTCGTCAGAGAGTGAGTGGAACACACCCTCAGAAATCATTGCAACACCATAGTCAAGACCCATAATCTTGCGCTTGATAATTGACGATACAACCAGGTTTACAATCTTCTCAACGGTAATCTCGGTTTTGTTGAACATCTCAGGGATGACAATCATAGGGTAGTGGCAAGCCGAGCCGATACCGAATGCCAAGTGACCTGCCGAACGACCCATAGCCGCCACAACAAACCAGTTGGCTGATGTGCGGGCGTCGTTATATACTGCGCGACCGATAACAGTACCTCCCTCCTTAGCTGACTGGTAGCCGAATGTAGGCGAGCCTGCTGGCAATGGAAGGTCGTTGTCGATGGTCTTTGGAACGTGGATGTTTGCAATGGGGTAGTTCTTCGCTTCGAGGAACTTGGCGATACGGTTTGCTGTTGATGCAGTGTCGTCACCACCAACGGTAACAAGCAACTTCACGTTGTTCTCCTGGAAGAATGTAAGGTTGAAATTCTCCTCAAAATCCTTGTCTGTTGGCTTGACACGGCTCATCGTAAGGTAAGAGCCGCCCTGGTTGAAGATGTAGTCAGCCTTTACGAAGTCCAAGTCCTCGTGACGTGGATTTGGGTTGAAAAGACCTGAATAACCATAGTGCAAGCCGATTACACGATAACCCTTTGCAAGGAATGTCTTGGCAACAGAGCCAACAACGGTGTTCATACCTGGTGCTGGACCGCCACCTGTGAGAATAGCAATAGCCTCTTTCATAGTG
>JAZUMN010000067.1:0-1968 GCA_045603645.1 Alistipes sp.
GAGGTTGTCCCTCAAAAACTTGTTGGACAACCTCTTTATTATACATAATCAAATCAATACTCCCTTGCGCCAAAGATTGTGGAGCCGATGCGGACCTCGGTAGAGCCATATTCAAGAGCGATGGGGTAGTCGTCACTCATACCCATCGAGAGGGTGTCGAACTCCTCGCCAAACAACTCTTTCAGCTGAGCAAAGCACTCCGCAAGGCGCTTAAAGTCAGCCCTTACGACAGCTTCGTCATCGGTAAAGGTTGCCATACCCATAACACCGCGTAGACGCACATGGGGCAGAGCCGCAAAGCCTCCCTGACGCACAAACGCCAGCAGTTCGGCATAGTCCCAGCCCGACTTGCTCTGCTCCTGCGTGACGTGAATTTCAAGCAGGCAATCTATCGTGCGGCCGCACTTGGCAGCCTCCTTCTCAATAGCCTCAGCCAGGCGCGCACTGTCGAGCGACTCCACAAGATGTACATAGGGGGCTATATACTTGATCTTGTTGGTTTGAAGGTGACCTATCATATGCCACTCAATATCATCGGGCAACTGTTCATATTTAGATTTAAGCTCCTGGGGACGGCTCTCGCCAAAGGCACGCTGACCCGCCTCGTAGGCCTCCATAATAGCCTCTGCGGGATGAAACTTAGACACCGCCAATAGCTTAACCCCTGCGGGTAAGGAGCCGCGCAAACGCTCTATTTCACTCTTTACTGACATCTTTTTGCTTCTTACATCACTCCGCCACCCACTTGCAATAAAGCCTCCACTGGTGCGCGGATGATAATTCTCCGACAAATATAACTATTTTTTAGGGTTTTCAATCCTTTTTCACTATCTTTGACAAATATATTCGGCAACAAAACAATTAAAACATAACAATATGAAGAAATTTATCCTCTCATCGATGCTGGCTCTGCTCACGGCTACAATGCCTGCACTTGCCTGCACAAACTTCATCATCACCAAGGGAGCCTCTACCGACGGCTCGGTAATGGTTAGCTACTCGGCTGACTCACACCAGCTCTACGGCTGCCTCTACAAGCACAATGCAACGAAGTACAAGGCAGGCACAATGCTTGCCGTAAACGATTGGGACACGGGCAAATACCTTGGCGACATCGCTCAGGTGGCTCAGACCTACTCAACCGTGAGCAATATGAACGAGCACGGACTGATAATCACCGAGACAACATTCGGCGGTCGTGCCGAGCTCTACAACCCCGAGGGTATAATTGACTATGGCTCACTCATCTACATCACCTTGCAGCGCGCCAGGACAGCCCGCGAGGCGATTGACACAATCGTAACTCTGGCCAACACCTACGGCTA
Source organism: Alistipes sp. (assembly GCA_045603645.1). Classification (GTDB taxonomy): domain Bacteria; phylum Bacteroidota; class Bacteroidia; order Bacteroidales; family Rikenellaceae; genus Alistipes. Next base: position 1,326 of record JAZUMN010000067.1, read on the forward strand.
CGCATCTGAGGGTGAGAGCTTCTCTATCGCCGATGAGAACGAGGCGTGGATTATGGAGCTCATAGGCAAGGGTCCCGGCAAGAAGGGTATCGTATGGGTGGCACGCCGTATCCCCGACGGATATATCTGCGCACATGCCAACCAGGCACGCATCACAACATTCCCCTTTGATGACAAGGAGAATTGCCTCTATGCCGAGGATGTAATCTCTTTGGCACGCGAGAAGGGTTACTTCAACGGCAAGGATGAGGAGTTCTCGTTCTCTGACGTATATGCTCCGCTGGATTTCAGCGGCATGCGCGCCTGTGAGGCTCGCGTATGGAGTTTCTACCGCACATTCACTGAGGGTATGGATAAATATCTGGACTACGCCTTGGGGCACAACCCTGCAAACCGTATACCTTTGTGGGTGAAGCCTACGCACAAAATCTCGCCCAAGCAGGTGTTTGACGCTATGCGCGACCACTACGAGGGTACGCCTATGGATATGACTACCGACCTCGGTGCAGGAGGTCACGGCCTGGGCTACCGCTGGCGTCCTATGTCGTGGACGGTAGATGGCAAGACTTATGTGAACGAGCGTGCCACAGCCACCCAGCAGACAGGCTTCTGGCTGGTAGGGCAGGCTCGCAAGAGTAAGACC